>JAURQI010000106.1 GCA_030836155.1 Crocinitomix sp. | reverse complement strand
CGTTCCTACACCAGCAAGATCTGGATAAAAAACACCGTCCACAACGCCTGGGCCCGTGAATGTTCCGCCTGAAGGTGAGCCTGCTAAAATTACTGGATCGGCGTCAAGACAATATACATCGCTTAGCGACACAATTGAACACTGTGCTTGTGTTTGATTAGAGATAGCTACGCCCAAGAATAAAAGGGAAGTAAGCCAAAATTTTTGGTAAAGTGATTTCATGTATTAAGATGTTAGTTAAATTGCTCATCAAATATAGGTAATATTCGACTAACAGTCAACATCTATTAAGAAAAACGTAAGATTTTGCGTTTAAACAATTAATTCCTGCGATCTAAGCCCCACATCATTTTATTTCGGATTGTATTGAGGAAGTTTTGGTTCTGTGTTTGAATGACATTCAATTCGAAGTCCGCTCGCTTGATAATCAGCTCTGTAGCAGAATCAATAGTTACAGATCTGGAATCTAACGAGCAAAGATATTCTCTTCCTCTCCCTTCAATTTTTAATCGAATGGTTCTATCATCCGGAACAACAACCGGTCGCACATTTAAATTATGCGGTGCAATGGGAGTAATCACATAATCTTTAGCTCCGGGTACCATAATAGGGCCACCACAGCTCAATGAATAAGCTGTAGAACCTGTCGGTGTGGCAATAATCAATCCATCAGCCCAATAACTGTTCAGGTAAAGATCCCCAATATAGGTATGAATGGTAATCATTGAAGAGCTATCCTTTTTGTGGACAGTTAGTTCATTTAATGCAAAATTATCTTCTCCAAAAAGACCATCCTCTGTGATTAAGTTGAGCATCGATCTCGTCTGCAAACGATAATTACCGTCTTTGATATCGTTCAAGACTTCTAGAATATTCTCTTTGTAGGTGGAAGCCAAAAAACCTAATCTTCCTGTGTTCACACCAAGAATGGGAATACCCGTATCACGGACAATATTAATGGTTTCTAAAAAAGTACCGTCGCCGCCAATACTGATAAGGACGTCAATCTTATCTTTAATGTCGTGGTATTTATTAAAAACCGCTTCTGAACCTGCCAAATTAATTCTGGGCGCAAGATATGACCGAAAAGGTTGATAGATGACCACTTCCCATCCAAACGAATCCAGTGTATCAAATAATTCTTGAATATTCGTGATGAAGGAACCGTCAAAAGATCTTCCGTAAATTCCAATTTTCATAATTAAGGGGTGGGTTTAGGTCGGTGTTTAAAACTACATATTCAAGTAGTTCATCAATTCATCATAACGTCTTTTTAGATCATTGTGAAAACTACCTTTTGCAAAACTAGCTTTAATCACATAGTCATATCGGTTAAACGTATGAATAATACGATCCAAATCATTTGTATTGACTTTTATGGTCACTTCAATCTCTGTTGAGTCAGGTGCAGAGGTAATGTATGAACTCAAAATTTTAGCATTGTTTTCTTCAACAATTCGCGCAATTTCGGTCAATGAATAATCATGCATATTCATAAGTAACACCAATATACCTCCTGGTTCTTTGATTGAAATAACAGAAGTGATTTGCGACATCAAAAATAAAACATCAGTGCAGCCAATGTATTCATTGTTTTCATCCAATACTGGCACCACTGTTATGTGCGCATCCGCAATCGTTTTCATTACCTCATAAACATGTCGATTTCCATAGACAAAAGGTTTCGGCAAGTTTAAAAAGCATTCATCCAACCTTAATTTTGGATCAGGCATATCGTATACATCATCCTCAGACAACAATCCAATGTATTGATTTCCGCTTACAACCGGTAAATGGCTTACACGAAATTCATTCATCCAATTCAGAGCTTTTTCACCTGATTCGTTAAACTTTAACGGTGGAATAATTTCTGATATTAACTCTTCTGCTCGCATTAACGTTTGATAATCCTATAATTTACGTGCTAAATTAAGGAATTATTGTGCCATCCTTCGTAATTTTGTCAAAAAATAAAGGAAGGCGAATTATGTCAACGAAATTGAGCGTCAACATTAATAAAATTGCGACTTTGAGAAATGCACGCGGAGGCAATCTACCAAACGTTGTTCAAGTAGCAAAAGATTGTGAACAATTTGGAGCAGATGGCATCACCATTCACCCCCGACCAGACGAACGACATATCACAGGAAAAGACGTGGATGACTTGGCTCAAGTTGTAACAACAGAGTACAATATTGAAGGTTACCCGAACGATCGTTTTTTGGCGTTTATGGAGAAACATAAGCCGACTCAAGCCACGCTCGTTCCGGACGGACCGAATGTCTTAACCTCATCCGCTGGATGGGATACCGTTGCGCATTTTGAGTTTCTAGAAAAAATCACTGCTCAAATCAAAAGCTTGGGAATTCGTGTATCTATTTTTGTTGGTACCGATAAGTCCATTATTGAAAATGCCAAAAAATTAGGTGCGGACCGTATCGAGTTTTACACGGGACCATACGCTGATAATTATTCAAAGAATAAAGAAGCTGCTATTCAACCCTTTATTGAAGCTGCAGCTATCGCCAATGAAATTGGTTTAGGCATTAACGCAGGGCATGATTTAAATTTGGATAACCTAGCCTATTTCAAAATGAACATTCCGAATCTCTTAGAAGTTTCTATAGGACATGCTTTAGTCACAGATGCATTATATTATGGTCTTGAAAATACCATTCAAATGTACAAACGTGAACTTGCTTAGTTTATAACTTCATTAAGAAACAATTGAATCATTTAAGAATGAAACTACATTATCGTAAATTAGGAAACGGAGCGCCACTTTTTATATTACACGGTCTATTCGGATCATCTGATAATTGGCAGACACTCGGAAAAAGGTTTGCTGAGCATTTTACCGTCTATTTCGTCGACCAACGAAACCACGGACATTCACCACATTCAGATGAGTTTAATTACCCCCTAATGGCAGCTGATTTTCTTGAATTAATTGATGATTTAGGATTGGAAAAAGTGAATGCAATCGGTCATTCGATGGGCGGAAAAACAGTCATTGAATTCGCAAAAAACAACCCAGTAAGAATCCATAAAATGGTTGTTGCAGATATTTCACACAAGCAATACCCCATGCATCATGAAACGATCTTAGAAGGTATGAATGGTTTAGACTTATCTACTCTAAAATCTAGAGGTGCCGCAGATAAGGCTTTGGCCAGCTATATTGCTGAATGGGGAGTTCGACAGTTTTTATTGAAAAACTTATACTGGGTAGAAAAAGGACAGTTAGGTTGGCGCATCAATTTGCCTGTTTTAACGGAGACTATCCATGAAATTATTGAAGAAATCGTATTTGATCAAATTGACTGTGAAACGTTATTTATGCGCGGTGGAAAATCTAACTATATTTTGGCCTCCGATTTTGATATGATCCATCAAAAATTCCCGAATAGCCAAATTCATTCAATTGAAGACTCGGGGCATTGGATACACGCTGAAGCTCCAGAAGAATTTTACAATACGGTACTCAATTTTCTTAAAGGCAATTAATTTCGGTCTAAATAATCTTATCCTTTACTCTTTTTAAAACTACTTCTTGTTGGTTGCTACCGACGATTATTTTTCCTGACCCAGCAGAGGAGAAGTATAGGTTAAAGATCAAATCCCCGTCTTTTTCAAGGTAAAAAGAGATTTCACTCAATTCGCCCAAACGTCCTTTTCTAAAGGTAACTTGGTAGCCTTCTTCGTCTTGATCAAAGAATTCCACTTCTGCACCATTGGCTAAGGTTTCTTTGTTGAGTGGCAACCCCGCAAATGGCTTCGTTTTTCCGCGTGTTAGGTCATAACACAAGGCGCTCAGTTCTTCAAGCATAGCTTCAGCATCCTTTAGAGACTGTTTAACCCGATCTGACAAATCAGTAATATCTTCTTCATAGATATCAGGATCATTGTTTTCTTTAAAGGTTTCAATCGGATCTTCTTCCATTTCTTGAGGGATTTCATCCCGCTCAAAATCAACAGGATCGATTTCCTCCTCTATGTTTTTTGGCTGCAATTCTTCCAATGGTGTTTCCATCGCCACATGTGCTTCATATGAAAAGTCACGTTCAAAATTGTCAATTAACTCTGATCTTGCCAAATCCGCGCCTTCGCAGTTGAGCTTCACACGCAGATCGATGGGTTGTTCATCGCGAACGGAATGAAATATTGACGCTATTGTTTTGCCATCTTCAAAAAGATCAAATTGGCCATTGACAATATTTCCATCCTCAATTTTTGCTTTAAATTTCGCTTCAAAATCGCCTGCCTCTGCTCTTAATTGACAGCTCGATTTATCTTCGTTAAAAACGAGATCATTGGCATCTATATAGGGGGCTTCTGCGACTGAAATCAAAACCGCTAAATCATTCATCTCCTTTAAAAACAAATCTGGTTTTTTCGCTTTCAAAGGGTCAATGTCTTTAATTACAAAATGTTTCATTTTTCTATTCTTCAGTTCCAATATGAAAGAGAGCATCTCCTCTACTTACAACCGGGTTATTATTATGTCCAAATATGTATCCGCTTTTCTTTGCAATGACTTTTAATTTATAAGTATTATATGGGTCAGTAATTTTCGCTAAAACTTCTCCTGTTTTCACTTGATCACCTGCTTTTTTCTTCAAGTTAAGCAAGCCTGATCGCCCTGCTCGTATCCAGTATCGGTCTGTGATCAGATATGAATGTTGTGGCTCAACAGGTTGGTCTGCAATCATTTTCTGTGCGATTAAAACATTATGAATCGATCGGAGTCCATGTTGAATAGAGTCCTCATCCATTCTCAGCGATTCACCTCCTTCAAAAACAACCAGTGGAATTCCTTTTGAATGAGCTGTTTTTCGCAAAGAGCGTGAAATCAACTTTGAATGAATTGTGTAGGGAAGGTTCATTGCCTCTGCGATTTCAGCACTCACTTTGTCTTCATTAAAATAACGCGCTTGGGGATAATTAAATATGCTATTCCCTCCAGTGTGAAAATCGACTGCAAATGTTGCATGCGGTAAAATCTTATTTGTAAATTTATAGGCCACACGAGATGCTAACGATCCCGATTTTGATCCTGGAAAGCTGCGGTTAACATCCTTTCCATCAGGTAACCCTCTCGAAAAATTAATAAAACCATATACATTAAGGAGCGGAACAACAATAACTGAGCCCATAACTAAATTCTGAAGCATCTTCGATTTCATCGCTCTTCTGACAATTTCAACCCCATTGATTTCATCTCCATGCAGACCACCGACTAATAGTAGCACGGGGCCAGGTTTTTTGCTTCTAAAGACATGTGCCTGTAAATTAATCTCTGTACCTGAGGGTAAATTCGCAACTGGAATTTTCACTACCGTATTTTGGCCTTTTTTAATGGTTGTATCGTATAATATCATCTAAAATTTTCTTCAATAAAATGTATAATCTCTTCTGCAATCTTAATTTTTGTCGTTGTTTCTATTCCTTCTAAGCCTGGTGAAGAATTGACTTCTATGATCATCGCTCCGCTTTTTGATCGCAAGATGTCCACTCCTGCCATTTTTAAGCCTAAAGTTTTCACTGCTCGTATTGCCATCTCTCTTTCCTCTTCGGAGAGGACGATTTTTTCACCTCTCCCACCTCTGTGGATATTTGATCTAAAATCTCCCTGAGCTGCAATTCTCATCATAGCGGCTACAACTTTATCTCCTACCACAAATGCGCGGACATCTCTTCCGCTAAACTCAGCAATAAATTTCTGAAGCAAGATTTTTTTCTTAGACGATCCGTATCGATTAAAAATCTCATGTGCTTCTAATTCGTTTTTAATCAGATGAACACCTTCTCCTTGCGTCCCCTCTAAAAGCTTTATGATAAACGGATAACCAAGCTTTCGCTCAACCAGTTTTTCTGCATGATGTAAATCGTTGGAGAAATAAGTTACTGGAATTGGTATATCTGCCGCAGCTAACAACTGCAAACAACGGAATTTATCTCGAGAATTTAGAATGCTATTCACATTGTTCAAAACTGGCACCCCCATTTCTTGAAAGTGACGCAAAACTGTTGTTCCATAAGCGGTGGCCGAGCTTCCTATTCTCGGAATAACTAAATCTGGTCTTATTAAAACTTCATTATTAAAAATGACTTTGTAATCATTTCCGTCAACCAGTAAATCACATTCCATATGATCTATGATTCGGACGTTGTGCCTATTTTTCAAAGCTGCCCTATAAATTCGGGATGTAGAATACAACCTGGCTCCTCTCGAAAGGATGTAGATTAACATGAAGCGTTCGAACAAATATTACATAAGCTTGCACACCATGTGCTCACCAAAGATAAAAATACGTTTTTTTTTGAACTAAGAAATAACAACTGGTGAATCAAGTGAATTACTCTCATTGAGCGCTTTATCGATCAACTTAATGGTGTATTGAATCGTATCAGATTCACTTGAAAATGTGTTCTTATAATTGATCATAATGACTTCGATCGTGCCCTTGATCCCTTTTGCTTTACCTTTTACTTCAATAGGTTGAATGCGGTATTGAAAAACAACCGGTTCTCCTTCAATATCTGTTCCTGGAATCCATCCTTCTACATCATCCTTCTCAAAATAATCGATATGCAAATTATAATGATAGTAGGAGTCTGGATTGAAAGGTGCAAGCGTATCATTCGGCAATAAACCAATATCCCTATCACCGTCTGTAAAATCAAAAGCCAGCTGCGCTGAATCTCCAATAAATGAAAATACTGCATTTGAAATTATCGGTTCTGGTGGATATTCCTCATTTTTAAAACAGGCAGATAGACCGATCGAAATGATCAGTACCATCAAAATAAAGTTTAATTTTGTTCCCATTATCTGCCTTTCAGAATGAATAAGCTAAGTTATTAATTATTTCAGTGAACGCACAAGATCTTCATAGATTACCTTTTGATCCGTCAAAAATTTTTGACATCCAGACGGAGATGGAGTTTAATGAACTGGCGATATTGACTTTTCATTATCAATATGAGCAGAACCTCGTTTATCGGGAGTTTTGCGATTTTCTTAAAATTGATCCTAAAAAAATAGGTGATTTTCGAGCCATTCCTTTTTTGCCGATTTCTTTTTTTAAAACACATCATATTTCTACGCAGAACAAAAAGGCGGAAG
Organism: Crocinitomix sp.; assembly: GCA_030836155.1. GTDB lineage: Bacteria > Bacteroidota > Bacteroidia > Flavobacteriales_D > Crocinitomicaceae > Crocinitomix. Next base: position 4,733 of record JAURQI010000106.1, on the reverse strand, counting down.
TCATTTTTAAAAGTAGTGGCACCAACGGACAACAACGCAGTCAACATCATGTTTTAGACCTGGCTCTCTACGAGCAATCTTTCATGAACGGTTTTAAGTATTTCTACGGCGACATAAAGGACTATATTATTCTCGGTCTTTTACCTTCTTATTTGGAGCAGGGTTCATCCTCATTGGTCTATATGGTGGACCATTTAATTAAAGCCTCAAAACATGTCGAAAGTGGTTTTTTCTTGAAAAACTTTGACGAACTTAATGTGATTTTAGAACAAACGAAAAACAAAAAAGTATTACTCATCGGAGTGGCTTATGCCTTACTCGATTTTGGTGAAACTTTTCAAACCAAACATCCCAATCTAACCATACTGGAAACGGGAGGTATGAAAGGGCGTCGCAAAGAATTAATTAAGTCCGACCTTCATCGGGAATTAAACCATCTTTACCCAGGAGCCATAATCCATTCAGAGTATGGCATGACCGAACTTTTGTCTCAGGCTTACAGCGTCGGATTAAAATTCAAGACGCCACCATGGATGAAAGTATTAACACGCTCTTATTCAGATCCGCTTCAGTTAATTGAAGGGAAAACGGGTGGAATAAACATTGTTGACCTAGCCAATTTACATGGCTGCTCATTTATTGCGACGCAAGATCTTGGACGAATAAACGAATCCTATTTCGAGGTGGTGGGAAGATTTGATGAAGCCGATATCAGGGGATGCAACCTCTTGGTTCAATAATAATATTTAACATTTTTTTATCCTCAAAAAACTTGCAAAATTTATTTTTTAGGTTACCTTTGAATATGTTTTTTCATGGAGACATAGTTTTTTGAGGTGAAAACACCAGCCTTCTTGGAGGCTGGTGTTTTTAGTTATAACCATTTTTTTCTAGCTCTTTAATGAAATTATTTAATCGCGAACTCAGTTGGCTTTCATTTAACGAGCGTGTTCTTCAGGAGTCTCTCGACACTTCTAATCCATTAGTGGAGCGCGTCCGCTTTCTAGGTATTTACTCGAATAATATGGACGAATTTTATCGCGTTCGAGTAGCATCTGTCAAACGACTGATCAGTATCGACAAAGTGAAAGTGGAGGGGTTTGAAGGTGGACCTAAAGCGCTTTTAGATCATATCAAACATGTTGTGCTAGATCAACAATTGATGTTTGAATTGTCCTATAAGAAATTATTACATGAATTAAAAAAGCAGCGGATTCTGAAAACAGATGAAAAGCATGTAAAAACGGATGAAGAACAGTTCGTAGAGTCTTATTTCCAAGAAAAAATACGACCGCTCATTGTACCGATTATGCTTTCATCAAAACGCCCTTTTCCTCAACTGAAGGATGGTGGAAACTACTTGGCGGTCAAGATGACTAATTTTGAAAAATCAAAAATCAAGTATGCTTTAATTGAGATTCCGCAAACATCAAATCGATTTATCATACTTCCGTCGGAATCAGATCATATGCAAAAGATGATTCTGATTGACGATATTATCCGATTTAATCTGCCAGAAATCTTTTCAATATTCAATTTCGATTCTATTACGGCGCATTCTTTTAAAATTACAAGAGATGCCGAGCTGGATGTTGATGATGATATTTCGAAAAGCTATTTGGAAAAAATGGCGGAAAGTGTAGAGATGCGAAAAATTGGTCAAACGGTAAGATTTGTCTATGATTCTGCTATGCCCATTGACCAGTTGCAATATTTAATGGATGCCTTAAAATTAAAACCTGGCGAGAATATTATTCCGGGTGGAACATACCATAACTTTCGTGATTTTATGGGATTTCCGGATTTTGGGAGGTCCTCTTTTGTTTATGAAAAACGAACTGCAGCGCGGCATCCTGATTTGATTCATGGACAAGGACCTTTAATCAAGACGATCCTTAATAAAGATATCTTACTCACCTATCCTTTTCAGACTTTCCAACATATTATTGATGTCTTGCGCGAAGCTGCAATTGATCCAAAAGTGATTTCCATCAAGATCAATTTGTATCGCGTCGCCTCTAATTCACAAATCATTAATGCACTGATAAGCGCTGCTAAAAATGGTATTAAGGTTACTGTTATTATCGAATTAAAAGCGCGTTTTGATGAAAAAAACAATATTGACTGGTCCAACTATCTTGAGGATAATGGTGTCAATGTACTTTTTGGTGTTCAGAATCTAAAAGTACATTCCAAGCTCTTTATCATCAAACGAAAATCAGGGAATAAAACGCAACTCATTGCCCATGTTGGGACTGGGAATTTCCACGAAAAAACGGCAAATATTTATACGGACTGTTCATTACTTACAGCCGATAAAGTGATTACCAGAGAAGTTAATAAAGTCTTTCGCATTTTCAAAAACAACTTCGATCGGAGCATGTTTAGAGAGCTACTTGTTTCTCCTTTCAATGTAAGACGAAAAATCAATGCATTAATTGATCGGGAAATCAAACACGCCAAAAATGGAGATAAAGGTCATATCATTATCAAATTAAATAACCTGGTTGATCTTAAGGTGATTAAAAAGTTGTACGAAGCATCTCAAGCTGGAGTCAAGATTGAATGCATAATTCGTGGAATTTGTTCCTTAGTCCCAGGTATTAAAAATCAGAGTGAAAACATTACGGTTCGTAGCATTGTCGGACAATATCTTGAACATACACGTATCCTTTGGTTTTACAATCAAGGAGATGATGCTTATTATATTTCCTCTGCTGATTGGATGACGCGTAATCTCGATCGTCGCATTGAGGTCACCGTGCCTATTTACGACCCAGACTTACAGAAAGATTTGAAATTTATGCTAGATGCTTGTTTAAAAGATAATCAGAAAGCCAGAGTGATTGACCTCGAGCAAAAAAATAAGAATGTAAAAACAGATTTGAAAGAAAAGTTCAACTCTCAGGATGCAATTTATTCTTATTTTAAGGCAAAAGAAAAAGCGATAAAAGTTTAATGAAATACGGTGCAATTGACATAGGAACCAACGCAGCTCGATTATTAATTGGTGAAGTGGTTCATGAGGGTGGTTCTTCCTTTGTAAAGAAAATATCTTATACTCGAATTCCATTACGATTAGGGATGGAAGTTTTTGAAAACGGGCGAATCTCGAAGAAAAAGACGGAAGAATTTCGGAAATCGATAAAAGCTTTCCGTCTTATTGCGGATGTTTTTGAAGTAGCTGATTTACGGGCCTGTGCCACCTCAGCCATGCGTGAAGCAAAGAATGGTCTTGCTGTGCAAAAATTGATAGAGGAAGAAACGGGTGTTAATATTGAAATCATCGATGGAGATGAAGAAGCTAGTATCATATTTTCATCATTCTTACAAATCGATTATGATCTCAGTCAACCTTTTATTGTCATCGATGTTGGAGGGGGTAGTACAGAAATTTCTATTTTTTATGATGGAGAGCGCACGCGAGCAAAATCATTTAAGATCGGAACCATTCGGATGTTAAAAGGAAAAGTTTCTGAATCAATCTGGGACAAGATTAACGATTGGCTTGAAGAAAACATTCATAAAAAACGTGAATACTTAGTTTTTGCAACAGGTGGAAACATTAATAAATCACACAAGCTTCTTGGAAAAACAGATAATGAGCCAATTCGAATAATAGAATTAAAACGGCTAAACGAAAAGCTCAGGGGAATGAGTTTGTCTCAGCGGATATCCAAATATAAATTAAAACCAGATCGAGCGGACGTAATAGTGCCCGCAACAAGTATCTATCTAAAAATTGCCAAACAGATCGATTGTAAAGAAATGTTTGTTCCAAAAATTGGTCTATCGGATGGAATCATACAATTAATGGATATTGAACACAGAGCCAAAGGTAATGCTGACCGGAAGTAAGTCACGCAAAAGCTTCGTCTATTGGCGGTTGATCATAGGCCGTTTAGAAATTAATAAAAATCTTTTTTTTAGTTTTTAAAATTTAACAAATAGTACTATATTTGTCGCCCGTTACGCAAAACGTTGCGAAACGAAATTTGACACAATGCGAGAGTAGCTTACCGATAAAGTCTCGTTACGAGCAATGCTCGACTCGACTAAATCGGCACAGGCGCTTCGCTAACAAGCATTTGTTGTTAAAACAAAACGCGAGAGTAGCTCAGCTGGTAGAGCACGACCTTGCCAAGGTCGGGGTCGCGGGTTCGAATCCCGTCTCCCGCTCATAGATAACTTACTTCGATTGTTGTAAGTTAGAGTACAAGCAAATTGTTGCTCGAGTGGTGGAATTGGTAGACACGCAAGACTTAAAATCTTGTGTCCATTAGGACGTGCGGGTTCAAGTCCCGCCTCGAGTACTAAAGCCTTCCTTTTTAGGGAGGCTTTTTTTATCATTGAAACTTGTGAGTGGGCTTCCACCTCTCACTTGTAGGATTGCCTCGGTTTCACAACCGAGGCTTTTTTGATTAGTGATTAGACAACATTTAGACAACATCTTGAGATTTATCGATTGTATTAACTTTAGAGTTCGAAGCGCCATTAAAAAAAATGAGTAACAATTCACTGATTCAAAAATGCAACTCTTGGTCTGATTTCCAAAGACTATTAGAATCCTTCAATAAGAAGGAAAAGGGTAATGCATTTGAATTACTCACTAAACTCTATTTCAAAATCAATCCCGTTTACTCATTCTATGATGAGGTATGGCTATTTGATGAGGTTCCGAGCAAAGAATTAGAATATTTAGGCTTACCTCCTCAAGATTTAGGGATTGATTT
>JAURQI010000105.1 GCA_030836155.1 Crocinitomix sp. | reverse complement strand
TCTAATAGGTCTAATGTTTTTAATACTTGTTTTTCTCCAGAAGCGCTTTCAAATTCAATTGTTACTTCCCCAGCTTTTGACATCGTTACCGACTTTTCATTAGCGCGAAAATCGCCATTATCCATCGTAGACACATGTGTCTTAGAATCTGATGACCAAGCACCCATCCTGTGCGGGTTAGTTTTTGCATAATTTTTTACAGCACGTGGTGCACGTCGGTCTGAATTGCCTTCGCGTAACACAGGGTTCACAGCACTCCCTTTAACTTTGTTATATCTCTCTTGAATATCTTTCTCTTCTTCCGTTTCAGCATCTTCAGGATAGTCAGGGATTTTATATCCTTTTGCTTGAAGTTCTTCAATCGCCTCTAAAAGTTGAGGAATTGATGCACTAATATTGGGTAACTTGATAATATTTGCTTCTGGTTTTTTTGCTAAATCACCTAACTCAGCCAATGCATTTGGAACTTGTTGGTCTTCTGTCAAATAATCTGGAAATAAAGCTAGTATTCTTCCTGAAAGCGATATATCTTTCGTTTCCACTGCTACGCCAGCTGAATTAGTGAATGCCTTGACGATGGGTAGAAAGGATTGTGTCGCCAATGCTGGCGCTTCATCCGTAATTGTATAAATAATACGTGCGTCTTTTGATGCCATTTCTTATTTCTTGTTTAAACCGATAAAAACTCTTTAAATGCAGAGGGGACTGCAGGACGACAAAAATAGAGTTTTGTCGTTGATTTCCTAGCGCTTTATACATCAATTCGACCAATGAAAGGCTATTTATTTTGATTTTAAGTTAAAAAACTTAATATGACAGCTAACCATATGGCAATAGCAGCGAAGGAAAACTCCTAATAAGCGCATCAAAAATCTCGTTCTCTTTTTGTTTTATCCTTTGGAATTGGAATGATTCGAATACCCAAACTGTGCATTCGCACTTCGCTTAGCCATGTCCTTGTGTCGGGCTGTTGATATGCAGAAGTAGGTTTCGTAAAAAGTGCATATCGAAATAGATTTAAGTTTAGATAAACGGAAAGGTAAAACCGTTCATATTTTTCCGTGATCTGAGGTTGATAATTAAGTGTTAGTGCAGGATAATTCGGACTAACCATTGCTCCATCAAAGCTCACTCCCGGAGTATTTATTTTAACCATAGCGTTTAATCCTACACCAATAGAGTTGCTAATTTTGACCTTTTCCGAAACATTAAAATGAGCGTCAAAATAATGCGTGAATCGAACGACATGATAACGTACTTTATAATTCAGATTATTGAAATAATTTACGATAGAATCGGAATTATTAGTAGAGCTCCCTTGATAGATTAAGTTGCCGGAACTTCTAAAAAAACGATAGCCAAGCTCCATTGAATATCCAATTTGCCAACGATTATTATTGGAAAAGCGCTGGCCAAAACTACGCACACCAATGCCTTGGGCGAGTGTACCTAAATTTTGATTTAGTCGATAGAGATCCCATGTTTCATTCTCATTATAAACTTGCAGGTAGTTTAAAAATTCTGATTGGGTCTGAATAGCCGAAAGCTCATAACTTGCTCCAAAAGAAAACTGAGCGTAATTGTTTTTGCAGTAAAGCGACACAAGCAAAACTAGAAAGAATAATGGCCTTCGCATTGGCTAATTGATTTTAACCAAAAATAACCAACTTATCCAAACATGATATCGTAGACGCGTTCAATTTTATCGTCAATATCCCTACCTGAAAAGTTTCGTACGAAGCGACTATGTTCTTTCCCGTCAAAAAAGATCAATAGAACAGGTGCAGTATAAACACCATATTGCGCCGCCATTTCTGTTAACTCTTTCCCTTCTATCGTTTGAAAGTCGAGTAATGGGTAGTGATCCTCAATATGAGATTTAACTTTCGGGTATAATACAGAGCAAACGCTACATTGATCTCCCCTAAAATAGATGGCTTTATTCATTTGCTAAGAAAAATCGGGCCCATTTAAGATCCATTGGTGTTGTAATCTTTATATTCTCCTCATTTCCGGAAACTAAGGATACTGATTTACCCGCATGCTCAACAACTGAAGCATCATCCGTAAATATCGTTTGATAATCATTGTGATATGCTTCTCTTAAGAGGTTGGCTCGAAAGCATTGCGGTGTTTGAACCAGTGCATAATCGCTTCGTGGCACAGCTATAGACGGATTCTGTCCGATATTTCGCAATGATTCTTTTAAATCCAAAACTGGAACTGCAGCTCCTTTTTTTTCTGCCACCTCAAAGCAAGTTTCAATAACATTCTCAGCTACAAAAGGCCTGACCGCATCGTGAACGGCTATTAGTTGACCTGTTGCCTTTTCCAATCCATTTTTCACAGAATGAAATCGTTCTTTTCCTCCTTCAATGACTGTATGAATGATCTTAAAATTATGTTTAAGACACAAGTCAGACCATGTTTGAATTTGGCTCTGAGGCAAAACAACAATTATTTCAGCAGCATCCCGTAAGTTCGAAAACTTGCGTATGGTATGCATCAATATTGGTTCTCCAGAAAGTTCTAGAAATTGTTTTGGAATTTCTGCTCCCATCCTTTTCCCGATACCTCCGGCCGTTATAATAACCGATCGTGAAATTGAAGGAACAGACATAATATAAATAGATTACCGCTTAGATGATCAACATTGCATCACCATAAGAATAAAAGCGATACTTCTCTTTTACAGCTTCGTTATAGGCTTCTTTAACAAAATCAAGATCAGCAAATGCAGCTACCATCATCATCAATGTTGATTGAGGTGTATGGAAGTTTGTAATCATTGCATTAGCAATCGAAAAATCGTAAGGAGGGAAAATGAATTTATTCGTCCAACCACTGTAAGGCTTCAGGTATCCATCCGTAGAAACACTCGATTCGATTGCACGCATACTTGTTGTACCAACGGCACAAACACGCCTCTTTTCGCGCTTTCCTTTATTTACCAATTCAGCAACATCTTCTGTAATGATCGCTTGCTCAGAATCCATTTTATGTTTTGTCAAATCTTCTACATCAACACTTCGGAATGTCCCGAGACCAACATGCAATGTTAATTCTGCAAATTCAATTCCTTTAATCTCAAATCTTTTTAATAATTCGCGACTAAAGTGCAATCCTGCAGTAGGTGCAGCTACTGCTCCCTCATTCTTTGCATAAATGGTTTGATAACGCTCTTCATCTTCAGGCACAACATCGCGTTGGCTTTTGATATATGGCGGAATTGGCGTCTCGCCTAGTTCCGTAATTTTTTGCTTAAACTCTTCGTAAGAACCATCGAACAAAAATCGGATCGTACGTCCTCTCGAAGTTGTATTGTCAATAACCTCTGCAACGAGTGTATCATCTTCTGTAAAATATAACTTATTACCGATTCGGATCTTTCGTGCAGGATCAACTAAAACATCCCATAATAAGCTATCGCGATTCAATTCTCTCAACAAGAAAACTTCAATACGCGCTCCTGTTTTCTCCTTATTACCGTATAAACGGGCAGGAAAAACTTTCGTATTATTCATGATCAGCACATCACCTTCATCGAAATAATCAAGGACATCTTTGAACTGCTTGTGTTCAATTGTTCTTTTCTCACGATCCAATACCATTAGACGTGACTCGTCTCTATTCGGCTCTGGATGTTGTGCGATTAACTCTTCTGGTAATTCAAAATTAAATGCTGATAACTTCATATAATGCTCAGTTTTAAAGGAGGACAAAGTTAATATTTATAAATTTCATATCCTTATATATCAGCGAAAATATTATCATCTCCGTTCAATCAGATTCTATTAAATGGAGATTTTGAAATGAAAGACATCATCACCAATATATAAAACACCCGAATCAAGGTAGGAACTCACCTGTAATCCGGGCGTTTATCACACTACAATGAACAAGACGCTATTGATTGCTATTGCACTTCTAACAACATTGCTTTTTGAACGAGTCCTATAAATTCTATACGATCAGATTCTTCAATACTTAGGGCGGTTTTCGCCAATTCTTCAACCTCGCTCAACCCAAAATCATTGATATATTTTGATGATCTTAGAATCATGGAAAATGATGCAACGGCGGCAGAAAAACGAAAATCATGGGTTGCTTCTTTCCAATCTTTATTGGCATTGTCAATACTGACTTCTTTCGCTATGCTTTTTGCTTGGTCAGGTTGTTTGAATCTCAATTTAACCGTACCTAACTCATTGGAACCTCCTAGGGCACTGGCTTGGTATTTAAGGTTTCCTGAGATGGCTTTGCCCGGAACGATTTCGTAAATGGCCGTAGCCGTGTGACCAACACCTAATTCTCCGGCGTCTTTTGTGTCATCCTCAAAATCTTCAGCATTCATGATGCGATTTTCATAACCTATTAATCGATATTCAGCCACTGTATTCGGGTTAAACTCCACTTGAATTTTAACGTCTTTGGCGATCGTCATTAAAGTGCCTGCAAGATTTTTCACCAAGACATGATTACTCTCACCAATTTCATCGATATAGAAATAGTTGCCGTTTCCGTGATTAGTGAGCGACTCCATTTTTGAATCCTTGTAATTTCCCATTCCAAATCCGAGGATGGTCAAATAAACGCCTTTATCTCTTTTCGATTCAATTAATCGAGTCAACTCGCCTCCAGACGACCTTCCAATATTAAAATCACCATCTGTAGCTAATATCACACGGTTATTACCTTCAGGGATAAAGGCATCCACTGCTTGTTAATAAGCCATTTCAATGCCTCCTTCTCCATTTGTAGAACCTCCTGAGCTAAGATTATCGATTGCATTTTTGATTATTTCTTTATTCTCACATGAAGTGGTGATATTGAATAAAATTTCCTCGAAATAATCTGTTACTATTTTCGTTAGTATGCATTCTTACTTATAGCCAACACCATTAAACCTGAAATGAAGATGATATTTCTACTCGCTAACATCGATGTTTACGGCCAACTGTAACTTTTAGTAGATATTTGTGTCTAACTTTGTACTGATGCTTTTCATTGCCAAATACAACCCAAAACAATTTATGCTGATCGGCTTAATGCTGATTGGCTTATTTAGTCGCGGGCAAAGTAGTATTTCGGGTTATGTCTATGACGAGAATAATAAACCTATACCCTATGCAAAAGTATACATCAAGAACTTCACAAATAAAGGTTCAATAACCGATTTAGATGGAAAGTATTTTATTCCAATTGATTTTGGAACTTATGATGTGATTTATCGCTGTGTAGGATTTGAAGAACTTACAACCAAAGTCACTGTAAACTCTAACGAGCCAACCGTCAGCAACGTCTATTTAAAGCAATTAAACAATGAATTGAATGAAGTAGAGATTGAGGTGAAGCAAAAAAACATGGGCTGGCTTATCGTTCAGAATGTGATACAGCACAAGGAAGAGATGATACGGCAATTTGATGGATATACGTGTGATTTATATATCAAAGGGGTCGAAACCTTCGATAAAAAAAAGCGACAAAAACAAGAAACGGACGAGACCGAACCGAAAGACATTTTCGCCGAACAAAAGGAGGAAATCCGCAAAAAAATTGAAGGAGATGATCGGCTTAATATGGTAGAGATTAACCTAACCAAACACTTTGAATACCCCAATAAAATCAAAGAGATCCGCACCGGATATGATAAAATTGGCAAACCTGATCAAATCTATTTTCAATCAACTGTTAGCGGAGATTTTAACTTTTATGAAAGTTTAATGCGTAAAGATGATTTGCATCTAACACCTATTGTATCGCCTTTGCACCCTGCCGGAATTTTATCCTATAAATATAAATTAGTAGGGGTCACTCCAACAGCAAATGACACGATTTACGCGGTTGAAATTAAGCCAAGAAGTGTCGGTACCAGTACCATGGAGGGAACCCTTTATGTTTCAAAAAATGAATGGGTACTTACAAAGATAGACGTTTCCATGCACAAGGGTAACTTGAAGAAATACGATGATTTCAGGATATTACAGGAGTTTGAAAAAACAGACAGCTTATGGTTACTGAAAAAGCAATTGTTTGAATACAGTACAAAGTTTGGAAAAGAGACTGTAAAAGGTGTGACGCAAGTGGTCTACTCTAATTTCATTGTTAACCCTGATTTTGGCCCCAAATTCTTCTCTAATGAGGTTGGAATTACAACAGAAGAAGCATATGAAAGAGATTCGACGTATTGGGATGAAATAAGACCCATAGAATTAGAACCGGAAGAGCGCCGCAAAAAATTTGTTCAGGACAGTTTAGAGGCGATCTATACCTCTGAAGCATATTTAGATTCTGTAGACGCCAATTTTAATAAAATCACAGCGCTCAAGGTTCTATGGTTTGGAATAGAGCATCGCGACCGGCATAAAAAAGAACAATGGTACCTTTCTTCCGTGGCAAACATAATTGAACCACTTGAAGTTGGTGGTTTGCGTTTTGGTCCTGGCTTTAATTATTTTAAAAAATGGGAGAATGAACAGTGGATCGATACATATACCAACATGACGGTTGGCTTTAACAATGCAGATTTGAGGGGAAGGGCTAGGGCCTACCATTTATACAACCCAAAAAAACTTGCACGCTATAGCGCTTCATTTCAACGAGAAGCTTTTTTAGTCAATTGGAATGATAATATTTTAGCCACAACCAACCGCCAAAACTTCTATATGAATACCCAAGCGCGTCTGTGGCATTATATAGAGTTTGTTAATGGGCTATATTTCGGTGCGAGAGCCATTTTGGAACGTCGAGAACCATTCAGTTTAGATTATCAATTCGTAACCTGGTTTGATGACGAATTAAACAATGGTCCCCCTTTACAATTCGACCCTTATAATGCATTTAGAACTTCTTTCTACTTAACCTATACGCCTGCTCAAAAATACATGACTGAACCAAAACGAAAAGTTGTTTTGGGCAGTCGTTGGCCTACTTTCTCACTCTACTGGGAGAAAGGTTGGAACGGCCCATTTAATAGCCCGGTTGATTTTGACTATTTAAGTTTCACCGTAGAGCAATCATTTCAGATTGGAACAATGGGTACTTCCAATTATTTGGTTCGAACGGGTCAATTTGTGAATCAGGATAGTGTTTTCTATATCGATCGAAAATTCTTCAGGGAAAATGACACTCAGACACCATTGCGATTTCTATTTGTAAATCCGCTTAATAATTTTCAAAATTTAGATTCCTCTTACGAAACGCAAGATTTCTATATTGAGACGCACTTTATCCATCACTTTAACGGATCAATCGTCAATAAAATCCCTTTTATGAAACATACAGGAATCACAAGTTCTGCAGGAGCTGGATTCATCTATTTACCGGAGCATAATAATTATTTTTATACGGAAGCCTTCTTTGGTGCTGAGCGGATATTTAAATTATTAAGAAGAAGATTGCGACTAGGTGCCTATGTTGTTTTCAGTGTCGCGAGTAATCAGTTCGCGCTCCCGAGCGAGGAGCAACCCAAAAACATCCAATTCAAGATCTCATTTGATATTATGGATGAGCAAGATCTGAAGTTTAATTTTTAGGTCAAGCAGTCAACCAGACGCTAATAAAATTTGGTTACTCAACCGAATTTCAGTACATTAACTAAAATTAATCGCTATGGGATTTTATTATTTCGTTTGGAAAATACTTGGTGTAGCGTTTCTACTTTTCCTTGCATATACGTTTTTTGTAGTACGCAATAATCACCGAGAGGAGCACTAATTATTTTAAAACAAGCTGAGTTCGATAAACCTCGCCTTCCGCAGTGGTTGCAACAAGGATATATATACCTGGATTGAATAGTGATAAATCAATTTGTCCGGTTGCATTAGGACGTAAAAAAATTCTTTTACCCGTCATATCTACAATCGCAAAACCGCTCAGGGGTTTTTGTGTGGAATAATTCAGAATTCCATTAGAAGGATTAGGATAGACCACAAATTCTTGTTTGTTTTTTTCTATATTTAAAGTGGGATCAGTGCTGTGGATCACTCCGACAGCATCTAAATCAAAACCACCACTCTCAAAGTCGGTTGGGTAAGGATCGTTTATGATATTTCCTTCACTATCCTTTGTTCCAAAATCAGGGTTAATCGATCCAACAACATCAATGATTCGGATGAAGTTGATGTCAGACAAGTCAACACCCGTTGAATCGGCAATATCTTGCAAATCAAATGGTGTTCCATATCCCTGTCGGTATTTGCCTGCCAAATTGTGAACCAAAGTTGGGTCTGAATTAGCATATGTCGCAGTTTGTTCTTCTACAGGAATATTCGATATGGATGGTATTCGGACAAATTTCTCACCATCTGTGCTTACCTCCACATGGGCAAATTCGAGGTATTCATCAGAAAAACTATTTTCAAAAATGACAAAATCTGGACCCGGTAAATCTTCAATGGAAAAATCAAAAGAAAGGGTTATTGATCCTCCATCACCTAAACTGACTACCTCGGTAGACGTACCTTCAGCTGCATATAAAGCTGCATCTGCCTCCCCATAAGAAGCTAAACCTCCATCTGGATAGGCTGCGTCTAAGGGTCCTCTTGCAAAATCAACTAAAATAGTCGCCCAAGCCACGATTGCAGAAGAGTCTTTATGAACTGCAGTTGTTCCGTCCTCTCCTGAAGGAGGAGCAAATTGTCCATTCACTGCCAAAGTCAGGCTGAGCAATATTAACAAAAGTGTTTTCCTTAACATACCATCACTCATTTTCAAATACTAAATCAGTTGTGTTTAAACCGCCTTGAAAAGTATCTATTCCCTCTCCTGACAGATTATAAACATGAATTGTCGAAGAGTTGACATACCCATTTGCATCAACTGCATAAAACAAAGACGAAGCGGAGTCATAATGCAAACTAAAAAAGGTTTCAAATTCTGAAAGGTCGATGATCTGAGTAGGATCATCCAATTCAGTCATCATATTCAGACGATAAACCCCTTGTAAATCTTGATCAAAATAATATAACCAATCACCTACCTGAGTCATTGACGAGATGGGTCTTTCAGTTATTGAAACTACTGTGCGATTGGCAGCATCTATTCTTAATAATGCGGTTGGAATATCGGCATAGTTTCCACGAGATATTAAATAGATATCACCATATCCATCGGCAATCATCTCGGAAGGATTCATGCGCGTTGTAAACGATGAGACCACCTCATAGGTGGCCGTATTTATAACCGAAACCGTCGAATCATAAATTGGATATAATAAACCTCCAGAATTGGAAACAAATAGTTCGTCATCTAATAATACCATAGCATCAGGATTTGAACCAACGGTTATGATTTCTACCAGACTATTATTGAATAAGTCGATGACACCTACTGTGCCGTCGAAATTGCAGACAAATGCACGAGGACCATCTACAACCACTTTTCTTGGTGATCTCGGTTCTGAACCATTAAAAAATGGAATTTGAGCCACAGATTTCATAGTTTCCCTGTCAATGATTTCAACTTGACTTGAGATATCAACCGTTACAATTAGGTATTCCTTTCCATTAAGATTATAAGCTTCAAAATCATTCGCCGTATCACCTAAACCACGACCATTTTCAGATCGGAAGATTTGTTGATAGCTTACCACGCCATCATAGAAACTAATCGACGCATTGTTCTGCTCAAATAAACCTTCGTTCAAGGAAAATACGCCGGATTCATATTGACTCGGAGTAATTGGCTCAATCGGTTTTTTATTGCAGGAATAAATCGCCAGAATCGATAAAAAGACAAAGAAGTTTTTCATTTTTCTAATCGGTATTTTATTCTTAGTTGAAGATGACGTCCCGGCATGGGAAAACTACGAATAACT
>JAURQI010000104.1 GCA_030836155.1 Crocinitomix sp. | reverse complement strand
TTAAATCATGAATAACCCCAATTTGTGGCACATTGGTGCGCAAGGATAGGTACCCATCAGGAGAGAAGAATACATCTGCTTTGTGCTTTTTTAATGCGCGGGTGATACTATAATTAAACCAAATTTTAAAGAGAATAGGGTGTCTTGCTGGTGGTCTTAAGACAATGGGTATTACATTTTTAGCAAATACGTAGTGCGAATCGTAAGGGCGGTCAAAGAAAAAGATGAAAGTATGTTCAGGATGATCCATGACCATTCGTTTGACGGTTTCATAGGTAAACCAGCCAAAACCTTCCATTTTGCCCTTGAGTAAAAAACGTGTATTGATGGCAATGCGCATGCCGACGAAATTAGACTTTTAGTCTGATCATTCAAAAAAACAAGACTATATTTTCTTATTAGCCCCGAAATCAAGCGGTTTTCCGTAGAGGTTTATTATTTTTGCGCCTCACCATGAAGAATTTTGTCAAATATGTCTTACAAAACGCATTAGGGTATCAACTCTATTTGAATGTGTTTTCGCGTTATAAAATCAAAACGCTGAAGGCAGATAGTAAAGAAAAAGATTTCTTCGCCTTTATGGGGCAGATTCACAAAGAGGGTGATATTCTCGATGTAGGCGCGAATATTGGTATCATGACTTACCATTTAGCTAAGCGTTTCCCAGATCGAAAAGTACTTGCTATTGAACCCATGCCTGAAAATTTCTCCGTGCTTAAATCTGTAGTAGATCGAAATGGGCTAAAGAATGTAGAGTTAATTCCGGTTGCTGTTGGAGAGAAAAAAGAGACGTTAGAAATGGTTTTGCCAAAAAATGGTAAGGTGAAGATGCAAGGTTTAGCGCATGTCGTTCACGAATCGATTGATGAGTGGAACGATGGAGATAAAATTGAAGTGCTATGTGAGCGTCTTGATGATATAGCTGGTGATAGAGTTATTGCTGGAATCAAAATGGATGTTGAGAACTTTGAGTACTTTGCACTAAAGGGAGGTGAGCGAATGATCATCCGAGACCGACCAGTGATTTATTTGGAGTTGTGGGAGAATAAGAATCGTGACCTCTGCTTTGAATTCCTTCGCCTAAAGCATTATAAAATTTACATTATCCTCGATGGACAATTGGTTCCGTTTGATCCTGCTTCTCATAAAAAGCAAAATTTCATCTGCAAATACGAAAAAGAACGACCGGTTTTATTGGGTTAATGACGGGGTTGTTTTGAGTAGCAAGATGTCCGCATTGAATATCGCGTATCAAGGTTTTAGAAGTAAGTCGTTAGTGACGCTCAACTAGGCGATTATTTCTTTTTCTTTCCTCTAGGTTTTTGTCCTCTTGTTTTCGGTTTTTTATACTTCGCTTTTATTTTTTGCTTGTAAGATCCTCCTTGATTGGTCTTTTTGTTTTTGTCTTTTTTCTGATGCTTTTTACCTTTCAGACCGTGACGTGCCGCCTCAGGCAAATAATTTTTATCTGCTAAATTTGGGCGTTCCTCTTCTGTATAAAGATCCGAGACCTCTACTTCTTCAGGGAAATCAAGCTCTGGTATACGATATTGCATTAAGTTTTCCACAGCGTCCAATTGCTCAATGTCGAGCGGTCCAACAAAGTTGATCGCAACACCTTTTGCTTTTGCTCGCCCCGTTCGTCCTATTCGGTGTAAGTATCCTTCGTCCGATTCAGGTAAATCAAAATTGATGACGTGAGTGATATCCTCAAAGTCAATTCCACGTGCCATTAGATCAGTAGCGACCAAGACCTGCAATTCTCCTTTTTCAAAGTTTTCTACCATTCTGAGTCGATAGTTTTGCGACTTATTGGAATGCACAACACCGACGGGAACTGTTAGACGGTCTTGAAGAAATTCTTCGATTTGATCAGCCAGTTTTTTAGTCTCTACAAAGAGCAAAACTTTTTTCCAATCTGGATTATTTTCTAATAAATAATGTAATAAATTAAACTTTGTCCGTTTATTTTCAACCGGGTAGACCCATTGATCAATATTCGGCAATGGTTTTCCAGGAGGTACAACTGAAATGCGAATCGGATGTGTAAAGAAATCATCGATGACCGCTTCAACATCTCTTGTCATTGTAGCCGAAAATAATAAGTTCTGTCTTTTTTCAGGCAAAATATCCAGTAAGTTAGTCAGTTGAGGACGAAAACCGAGGTTTAGCATTTCATCTACTTCATCAATTACAAATTGTTTGACAGCCTTTAGTCTCAGAACCCCCGACAGTGCCAAGTCCAACAAACGCCCCGGTGTAGCTACCAAGATATCTAAACCTTCATTGACATATTGCTTTTGGGTATTGATATTGGTTCCACCATAAACAGCTCCAACGCGAACAGTCATATATGGAGTTAGTCTTTTAATTTCATCAGTGACCTGAACCGTAAGTTCTCGGGTTGGCACAACAATTAAAACTCTCGGGTGTTTTTGAGCTGAAAACTTCAAATTTCTCAAAATAGGAAGCAGGTAGGCAAAGGTTTTTCCAGTTCCTGTTTGTGCAGTAGCAACAACGTCGTTACCAGCCAATATAGGCGTGTAGACCTCCTCTTGAATTGGGGTAGGATTCGTTAGCGCTAAATCGTCTAAAGCGTTTTTTAAGGGTTTACTAAGGTTCCAGTCCTGAAAGGCCATAAATGGATATTTGCGACAAAGGTAGGAATTCCAGCGGAGGGACGAATACTTTTTTCGATCTAAGCGATCTTCAATATCACTTTATACACTGAAAGATATTAAACTGAGATGTGCTATTATGAACAATCATCTCAGAAAACATCTGCTTAAGGGTTGGTTCATAACCTAGATTTGCGTTGGCAACGATCGTTAATACAGCTCCTGGTTTTAGCACACGATGTGCTTGATCAAATAGTGATTTTGCAATGGAGGTGTCGATGGTATGTTCAAAATGAAATGGAGGATTGGTAATCACCCAGTCAATTGACTCCTCCTCAAACATATCAAGCGTATAAGCATGATGAAATTTGGCGTTCGTATCAAAATTCTGCTTGGCCGAATCGATAGCCAATTGCGAATCATCAATCAAATGTATTTCGTCAATTTTAACCAAATCATTAGCTACACTTGCTATTACACCATTGCCGCAACCTAGATCTATAACATTACTGTGTTTTTCAGGAATTAATTGATTGAGATTGTCCAACAGGAAAAGGGTGGCCTTGTCGATCTTCTTAGATGAGAAAACACCTTGATGTTGGCGCAAATGATGATTCTCGTATGAGATCGTCTCCCAATTATGTACTGGTATAGTCGTTTTCTTTTTTTTGAGTATCAGAATTCGTGCCTTTTTTTGTGCTTTGGTTTGGGCTATCTCCTCAAAATAGCGCCCCGCACTCATTAAAAGACCCTGGCTAAAGTAACGGGTCATAAAACCAGCGTAAACAATCCCATCGTCTTCCAGATGCTGGTGAATATGTTCGAGATATTTTTCGAACATGGCCAAAGATTTAGGGATTTTTAAAAGTGCTACACTTGTTTTGAAT
Source organism: Crocinitomix sp. (assembly GCA_030836155.1). GTDB lineage: Bacteria > Bacteroidota > Bacteroidia > Flavobacteriales_D > Crocinitomicaceae > Crocinitomix. The sequence goes on along the minus strand of JAURQI010000104.1, from coordinate 6,483 downwards.
TCAGTTTGATCCAAAAGGAAAAGCGGCGGACTAGCCAAACCAAAACCTCGATTAAGTTCACAATTTTTAGTGATAGCCGATGCTTGGCTTTTCAAATCACAAACCACATTCGGTTGCATATGTGCTAGGTTTGTGGAAAGAAAACCAAACTGATCATTATAGATCGAGATTGAATCGGTTAAATCAGGTATGATTTCTAGTAATAATTCATCCGCAGCGTTGTATCCTTGCAAGGAAGGATGTTTGCTTTCAGGGATGCGTTCAATATGACGATAAATGGTTTCCATACATATCGCCTTATGGCGATTATAACCTAGACCACAAACTAATCAATTTTTTTAGCATTCGCTACCTTTTGCTTCAAGAGTGCGATTTCTAATACTTGTGACATAGTATCAACATAATGAAACTTCAGACCTTTAATATAATCAGCCTTAATGTCTGCAATATCTTTCTCATTCTTAGAAGACAGTATAATTTCTTTAATATTTGCGCGTCGGGCTGCTAGAATTTTTTCCTTTATACCACCAACTGGTAATACCGCTCCACGCAGCGTGATTTCCCCAGTCATGGCAATATATTTCTTAACTTTTCGCTGCGTAAATGCTGAAGCTATTGCGGTAAGCATCGTTATACCTGCAGAAGGTCCGTCTTTTGGAGTTGCGCCTTCAGGAACGTGAATATGGACATCCCACTTATCAAAGATGGTAAGGTCAATATTCATCTGTTCGGCATTGGCTTTGATGTATTGGTGGGCTAATAAAGCCGATTCTTTCATAACATCTCCCAAATTCCCTGTCAAGGTCAATTTTCCTTTACCTCGAGATAAGCTTGTTTCAATGTAGAGAATGTCTCCACCAACTTGTGTCCATGCTAAGCCCGTTACAACCCCAGCAAAATCATTACCGAAATATTTATCTTTTCCATGGGATGGACCTAGAATCGGTAATAAATCTTCCAAGCTAATTTTAACATTGAATTTTTCCTCCATGGCAATCTCTTTTGCCCGATTACGGATTACAGAAGCTAATTTCTTCTCTAATCCTCGAACACCTGATTCTGCTGTATATTCTTCAATAATTTTTTCAATGATTTGTTTTGGTATGCCAATGTCTTTTTTGGTAATACCGTGAGCTTCTAATTGCTTTGGTATGAGATGGCGCTTGGCGATTTCAATTTTTTCTTCAACAGTATATCCATTCACTTCAATGATTTCCATTCGGTCTCTCAAAGGACCTTGAATCGATGCTAAGCTATTAGCTGTTGCAATAAAAAGTACTTTCGATAAATCGTAATCTAATTCAACGAAATTATCATTGAATGCGTGGTTTTGTTCTGGGTCAAGCACCTCCAACAAAGCTGAGGATGGATCGCCTTGATGACCTCTGCCAATCTTATCGATTTCATCCAAAACAAATACAGGATTAGAAGTCTTCGCTTTTTTTAAGTTCTGCATGACGCGCCCTGGCATTGCACCTATGTACGTACGTCTATGACCTCGAATTTCAGCTTCATCATGAAGTCCACCAAGGGACATGCGAACGTATTTTCGACCTAAAGCTTCAGCAACAGATTTACCTAACGATGTTTTACCAACACCGGGAGGACCATATAAACAAAGAATCGGTGATTTTAAATCTTTTTTTAATTTCAATACCGCGAGGTACTCGAGTATCCGAGTCTTCACTTTGTCTAAACCAAAATGATCACGATCTAATATTTTCTTTGCACGTTTTAGGTTGAAATTATCATCCGTAATTTCGTTCCAAGGCAATTCCAAGAGCAGATCAATATAGTTGAGCTGGACCGAATATTCAGCTCCTTGAGGATTCATTCGACCGAGTTTTTTGAGCTCTTTTTCGAATGCTTTTTGAACTTTTTTACTCCATTTTTTGGATTTCGCCCGTTTTTCAAACTCTTTGATTTCTCCTTCCACTGGATTATCGCCGAGTTCATCTTGAATCGTTCGCATTTGCTGATTCAAAAAATATTCGCGCTGCTGGCGATCCATGTCCATTTTGACCTTGGTTTGGATCTCATTTTTCATATTGAGCATTTGAATCTCAATGGACAGAAGTCCAATGACTTTCTCAATTCTGCGAGAGATCGACTCTAATTCTAATAACTCCTGTTTTTTAACGATTTCGGCGTTTAAATTAGAAGCTATAAAGTTGACTAAGAATGTCGGGCTCTCTATATTTTTAATAGCAAATTGCGCCTCAGAAGGTATATTAGGTGAATCCTTGATGATGCGCATCGCCATTTCTTTCATCGAATCGACCAATGCTTTGTTTTTGTCCAATTTACTGTCCAGTCGTTGGTCTTCGAGCGCATGAACGATCGCCTTGAAATATGGCGTCTCTCCCGTAAACTCTTTGACTTCAAATCTACGTTTACCTTGGATAATAATCGTGGTGCTCCCGTCAGGCATGCGAAGTCGTTTTAGAATACGCGCCACGGTTCCAATTCGATTTAAGTCAGCCGAAGTTGGGTTTTCAACGCTTGTTTCTTTTTGAGCCAAAACACCAATTACCTTGGTCCCTTTATAAGCTTCTTCGATTAATTTGATCGACTTATCGCGACCAATAGTAATCGGAATAACAACACCTGGAAAAAGGACATTATTACGCAATGGTAAAATAGGTAATGACTCTGGAACACTCTCGCTGTTGAGGTGATCTTCTTCTTCTTCAGAAATGAGAGGAATAAACTCCGCTTCTTGATCCATGATGTTTGATAATATATAATCGCCGTCGAATGTGTCGGACATAAATTCAGTTTTTTTGTCAAGTTGTCACTAGTACCTGCTCTTTTGGCTTATTTCGACCAATTTGAAAGACGCATTCACCGTTTGAGGGTACTTTTACTGTTACTCCATTTAATGGTTCAATGACTATGCCAAGTTATCGTATAGATGCTCTAGGATAGATCGATCAGCATTTGTTAATTCGATATTTCGTCGGGACATCATGTTTTCAGCCACTTCAAATGCCTTGTTCAAGATGAATCGATCGTTGCTCGTTGCTCCTCCCCATGTATATGACGCAATAAATTTGCTCGGGAATCCTGCTCCAAAAATATTTGCGGATACGCCAACAGTCGTTGCTGTGTTCAGCATGGTATTGATGCCTGTTTTACTGTGATCGCCCATTAAAACACCGCAGAACATGATATCAGTCTGTTCCATTTTTTCAGACTCAAAGCTGTATACTTTAACTGCACCGTAGTTATTCTTCAAATTACTAGAGTTGGTGTCCGCTCCTAAATTACACCATTCACCAATTACGGAATTCCCCAAAAACCCGTCATGTCCTTTATTGGAGTAAGCTTGAAAAACGCAATTGTTTACCTCACCGCCAACTTTACAATGTGGACCGATCGTGGTTGGACCGTAAATTTTAGCAGCCATCTTAATCGTCGCATGGTCGCATAGAGCAAATGGTCCGCGAATAATTGAACCTTCCATAATCGTGGCGTCCTTGCCAATATAGATCGGGCCAGAGCTACCATTTAAAATGGCGTGATCAACTTGAGCACCTGGTTCTACAAAAATGTTTTCTGGAGCAGAGATGCGATTGGTGTCATTTAGTGGAGCGCTATTTCGATTTGCTGTTAGCAAATCAAAATCTAATGCAATGGCATTTCCATTTTGTTGGAAAATATCCCAAGGTCGTTGAATGTGAACAAGGTCCACATCATGTAAACTCACTTTTTGAGCTCCACTTCCTTTTACAGCTACTAGAAAATTATCGACATAGAGAGCAGCGTTTCCAGGTAAATCCAATACCGCGTTTACAATGGATGATGACGGCTTAATGTTTCCCATAATCCGTATGCCTTCATCAGAAGATGGTTGAGCATATTTGACATTTAAATAGGGAGCCGTTTCATATGCAATTTGAAAATCATGTATTTGATTGGATAAAAGTAGAACCCAGGATTCTTTAATGGTTAGAATGCCTAACCGAATTTCAGCAACTGGACGCGTCAATGTGAGCGGCGCGAGAGCTTTATGGAGTCCATTATCATCAAATATGATCTGCATATCAAAAAAAAGTCAATAAAAAAACCCGTCCAATTCCCAGCTTGTGGAAAATGACGGGTTACTAAGTTATAAAAAAATCGCTTACGACTTTTTAAGATTCTTTCCGTAACGGTTTTTGAACTTGTCAATTCTACCTGCAGTATCAACAAACTGCATTTTACCAGTAAAGAATGGATGTGACTCAGAAGAAATATCCAATTTTACCAAAGGGTATTCACTGCCATCTTCCCAAGATTCTGTCTCCGATGAAGGAGAACAAGAACGTGAAAGGAATCGGTGTCCGTTTGACATATCCTTGAAAATAACTACTCTGTAATCCTCCGGATGTATATCTTTTTTCATTTTTCTAAAATTTAATCTTCAATCAATATCCAATAATACCCGCTTTTCTTCGCTGCTGTTTCCTTATTGGAGGGGGCAAAGTTATTATTTTTTTTTTAATCAAGGATTATTTTCCACGAAATAATAAAAAAGTTAAAATTACGTATTTACATTTGTACGAACTTATATTATGCGAAATTTTGTTTTCATCATTTTTGGCGGTTTATCCGTTTTTCTTATTTCCTGTAAAAAGGATAATATTTTTTCGAATAATAATATTGAGTTTTCAACGGATACGCTATTGTTTGATACTGTCTTTACAACTGTTGGGTCAACCACCGAACGATTTAAGGTGTATAATCCCAATGCAGGAACAATTAATATTGAGGAAATTGAATTAATGGGGGGAGAAGATTCGCCTTTTCGAATCAATATTGATGGTATACCAGGTGTTTATCACGAAAATGTAGAGATTAGGGGAAATGATTCTCTTTTTGGTTTTGTAGAGGTTACCTTGGAGGTCAATAATTTAACAAATCCGCTCATTATATCAGATTCAATACGGTTTTTAACCAACGGAACGGATCAATATTTAAAATTAGATGTCTGGGGGCAGGATGCTTATTTCCATGCGAATGAGGTTGTGGGTGATTCATACGAAGCATGGAATAATGATAAACCACATGTTTTGTATGGCATCGTTGCCGTCGGTTTTCCTGGCTTAGATTCTAATTTGACTTTAACCATTCCTCCCGGCACCGAAATATATGGACATAAAAACTCCCGATTGATTGTTTATAAAAGTGCTATTAATATCAATGGAGAGCTTGGAAATGAAGTTACTTTTCAAGGTGATCGCCTAGAGAGTTTTTATGATGATGTATCAGGCCAATGGTGGGGAATACATATGATTGAAGCACAGACGAGTTCAATCGATTATGCGATCATTAAGAATGGCTCTGTTGGATTGAGGGTGGATACCACGCAAGACCCTGTCACATTGAATCTATCAAATACGATCATCGATAATTCAAATTTCTACAACCTTAATTTGGTAGCAAGTCCAATTGTTAATGCAGAAAATTGCCAATTCGGCAGAGCCGGTTTGGCTTCAGGTTTTTTATTTGCTGGAGGCGAGTATAATTTTAAGCATTGTAATTTTGTGAATTACTGGAGTGGGGCTAGGGGAGGTCCGGCACTTTCAATACAGAATTGGTATACGTTTGAAGGAATAACATATGTCTCGAGTATAACCAACTCCAGATTTGATAATTGTATCTTTTATGGAAATGGGGTGAATGAAATATCAGTTGATACACTGCCTGGTTTGACGATGGATTTTGAGTTTAATGCTTGTCTAATGAAGCGAGAAGAAATTTATGATTTCAGTAATTATTCGCCGAGTGTGCTCTGGAATATCAATCCATTATTTGTTGATCCAGTATTAAGCGACTTTATGTTGCAAGAAGGATCTCCACTGATTGGCGCAGGCGATCCTGCCTATTCAAATGCATTGGATATTAACGGAGTTCCAAGATCTGCTCCTGAGATCGGTCTTTACGAGTATTGATGTTTTAATTGACGGTAAAATTCTCTTGTATCGTCGAGACATCTCCCATAAAAGAAAAATCATGATAAGCATTTAAGGTAACAGTGTATGCACCGGGTACTGTAAAAGCATGCGAAAATTCTGGGTTAGACCAACCGATTTCGTTTTCAGGTGCACCTTCAGGGCCAGCAATAAACCATTCAAAACTCAACGCTCTTTTAGAGCAAGATGTGAACTCAATAGCAGCTCCAGCTACTACATTGTTTGAACTTAATTCCATACAAGCTTCAGGAGGTTTGCCACAACCAACAAAGAGAAGGACAAATAGGAAGATGATGGATAGTTTTTTCATAATGCTGGTAGCAGTTACACAATTATAAAGAGAAAGCCACTCTTTCAAGATTGTTTATAAATATTTTGGTTGTGTATAAAAGAGGTGAATATCCAGAAGACATAAAAAACGAGCAAAATACTCACGTAAATGAGTGTAATTGCTCCGTTTTGAATCCTGAGCGTTAAAAGCGATAGCGGGGATGTCATGAGCATTTGCAATATATAATGCACGCTG
>JAURQI010000103.1 GCA_030836155.1 Crocinitomix sp. | reverse complement strand
TGACGTTCTTCTTCGTCTTGGATTTTATAAAAAGCAGTGACAAGATCATTGAATTCGTTGAGTGATCCCAATACTTTTTCTTGTTCAGCAAGTGTTTTGATGTTTGCTAAAATTTCGGCTTTCATTGATTCGAATTTTGTGTTGAGCAGCTATAGGGGATTGCTTGGATTATTTTGGTGTAGGATCTGTTTAAATCAGTTCTCGTTTAATGTCAAATTGAGCCAAGTCAACAAACTCCATAATACGGTTATAGATTTCTTCTTGCGATAAATTTTCCAGTCGTTCTGTTCCGAATTTCTCGACACAGAATGAAGCCATTGCAGATCCAGTAATCACCGCACGTTTCATGTTCTCGAAAGAGATATCATCTGTTTTAGCTAAGAATCCAACAAAACCACCAGCAAATGTATCACCGGCTCCGGTTGGATCAAATACTTCCTCTAAAGGTAATGCCGGAGCAAAGAATGTATTCATTTTTTGATCAAACAATAAAGCGCCATGCTCACCTTTTTTGATGATCAAATAACGTGGCCCCATATCCATGATCTTGCGCGCTGCGCGTACTAAAGAATACTCCTTAGACATCTGGCGTGCTTCCTCATCATTAATAATGAGCACATCGACCATTTTTACGGTTTTCATCAAATCATCCCAAGCAATGTCCATCCAGAAATTCATGGTGTCCATTGCAATTAACTTTGGTCGCGTCTCTAAACGCTCAATGACTTGTCGTTGAACACTTGGAGCTAGATTGCCTAATATCAAATAGTCAACACCTTGATACGATTCAGGAATAATCGGGTCAAAATTCTCTAAGACATTCAATTCTGTCACGAGTGTATCACGCGAATTCATATCGTTATGATATTTGCCCGACCAAAAGAAGGTTTTTTCTCCTTTTTTAATTTGGATGCCTTCAATATCAACATTTCGATTTTTTAGATCGTCTAAAGTCGTTTGAGGAAAATCTTCACCTACTACAGAGACGATCTTCTGATCCTCTGTGAAATAAGATGAAGCAAGTGCAATGTACGTTCCTGCACCTCCAATTATTTTATCTGTTTTGCCGAAAGGCGTTTCGATGGCGTCAAAAGCCACACTGCCAACTGTTAATAAGCTCATTCTGATTTGTATTTCGAATGCAAATATACGGTTTACCTTCGTGCAATCAAACTGCCCGAGAAAAATATGATTAAGGGATTTATAATCGGATCAATCGAAGTATGCAGTGGCGAAAGTAACCTTTGGTTTAAAAAGGAATACTAAGCCGATCGTTCCGCGTATAAATGGTCTGGAACCGCCATCATGAAAAATCTGTCCTCCGCCGCCTTCAATTGCAAAATTCAGGCTGGAGGTTAATCTAAAATCACATTTTAAAGACAATGGTATTTGTATATAGGGAGATTCATTAAAATTATCATAACCAACTGTCGGACAAAAATCAAACCCTAAAGAGGCCGTACCTCCATAATAGGGGATAAACTCATATCCTAGTCCAAAGGTGTAATTACCTATATATCCATCATTTTGTATGTTCGAAAAAAGAGCAAGTCCTTTAGCAACAATACCGTGCTGCATTTTGTCTCCAAATCGGTATCTATACTGACCGTTAAAAGACAATAAAGCCAGTGCAAAAGGATTAATAGAAAACTGGTGTTGGGCAACCGTTACCGTGTCAGGGTATTTTTGTTTTTTCACTTCTTCTTCAAATTTACTGTGTGGAACATGAGATGCATCAACCAATTGATCGTTGTCATCATAGATAGAAAAACCTTTTAAAACCCTTATGGGTAATGAACTTTCAATCACCTCACCTTTGTCGGAGCGATATTTAAAATTAATACGATTAAAGTCGTAATCCATTACGTGAACAATTCTATCATAACCTGATTTATAAAAAAGGGTATCGTTGTATTTTTCTTGTCCGATGCCGGAAAAGACATTAAAGAACAACGTGATCAGCAGACAAATTTTTAGAGGCATAGTTTTGGTTTAATGTATTTCCAATTTAATCTTTTGTATCCTTATTCACGGAAATGAGCGAACGAATGTTGGGTTAATTTTTGGGTTTCTTCCTGAATCAATCCGAAAAGTAATGAAAAATATATACTTTCAAATAATAAAAAGTAGGGATGCATATTGAAGCTTATCGAGACTATTGTTTAGCTAAAAAAGGAGTAACAGAGGGATTTCCTTTCGATCAAAAAACCTTGGTTTTTAAGGTTATGGGAAAGATGTTTGCGTTGACGGATGTTGATGATTTTAAATCCGTTAATCTAAAATGTGACCCTGAACGAGCATTGGAGCTTCGGGCTGATTATGCTGGCATTATAGCAGGATATCATATGAGCAAAAAACATTGGAATACGGTTGCCAATAATAGTGATGTTTCGGATGACTTATTTTATGAATTGATCGATCATTCTTATGACTTGGTCGTGAAAAGTTTGACGAAAAAATTGCAAAGCGAATTGGAGGCATTATAATCAATCCTTTCATTAACTTCGGATATTGATTATGGCGAGAATTGACAAATTTATCTGGGCGGTACGATTATTCAAAACCAGAAGCATGGCATCCAACCAATGCAAAACCAATAAAGTATTGGTTAATAACGAGCCGATTAAACCAGCAAAAGAAGTGAAAATTGGAGATCGGGTTTCGATCAAAAGACAAGGGGCTATTTTTTCTTATGAAGTGGTCGATTTGTTAGAAAAAAGAGTGGGTGCAAAACTGGTAGAGAATTACATCCGTGACATAACACCAATTGAGGAGATTGAAAAATATAAAGTTTATCAGGCAGCTCAGAGTAGTTATCGTAATAACGGAATGGGCAAACCAACCACCAAGGAGCGTCGTGCCCTTGAAGAATTTTTGCGCCGGCAAGGTGATTTAGACTAAGCCGGATAAAAAACAATTTGTTTTTCTCCAATTGTATACTCAACCTTTTTCACTATATTATCGTCAATCTAATACTCTAATAACTAGCATTTAATGTGCTACTAAAACCAAACTATGAAATTACCTTACAAAAGTATTTTTGCAATTCTTGTATTGTCATCATCGACTACATTGAATGCACAATTAATTGACGGCAGCGCCTATATGCGTGGCGAATATGTTGAAGTTGCTATCAGCGAGAGAGGCCGAGAAGGAGCTCCAGCGATTGATGATCCCGATTATCATTTTTATGATGCTTTACCGATATGGGGATTTATGTCTAATCCTGCTATGGATGATTGGGCTTCTCCAAATGGAGACTTTTTTGCTCCCGGGACACCAGAATGTGGATTTGGATTAACCTACACATTAATGGGTTCAACAGTTTCAAAAGGCAATAATTATAACATTTTTGAAATACCTGGAGAAATAACAGATTTTACAGATACACCTGACTCCGTTATTGTTACTTGGGAGGGAATGGTAGATAGTCTGCAAGTGATTCAGGTTTTTGAATTGAAAAAAGACGAGCATTTTTATAGCACTTCTGTCACCTTAAACAACTTAGGGTCAGAGACCTTTACAGATGTTTATTTTTATGATTCAGTAGACCCTGATAATAACCAACAAATCGGTTCAGGATTTGCAACGGATAATACGATTCTTTCGCAATCTGAGATGGCAGATGATTCGGCTATTGTTTTGGCTGAGCAAACCTCACCTTATTTATGTCAAGTCTTTTTGAAGGCAGAAGGACCAGAATGGAAAGTAGGCGTTGGTGGATTTTCGAATCGTGATGGTGAAGAAATTTGGAACGGTACGGGAGCAATTTACGGTTCAGAGGGATACAATATTATGGCTGACGTTGCAATTGCAATTGCCCATAAAACAGAAGAGATAGCACCGGGGAAAGCAGAAGTTAGTTTTCGTTATTTAACTGCATTTGTCGCCAATACAACAGTGGAAGGTGAAGTGGATGACTCTGGGATAAATGAACTAGAAAAAGCGGTAAACCTCTATCCAAATCCGACGGTAAACAAGCAATTTACGCTTCAGTTAGAAGGACCTTTTGAATACATCATAACAGATGTTGCAGGAAAAGTTGTTTTGGCTGGAAATGGACTGAATAGCACGTTAGTTGATTTGCAAAATATTGAAAGCGGCATCTATGTGGTAAGAATATCACAAGATGGAAAATCTACAGATCGAAAATTACAGGTGAAGTAGAGCGGTTAAAAACAATTGATCTAAAATCCCTTTTGCAGTCATTAGCTGTTTGAGGGATTTTTTTTGATCAACCGGTTTTATTGGATCAGCTGAATGGTTATATAATACCCCACTCGACTTTGCATCTCCTTAGGGTCTTCAGGGCAGATATCCCAATTCCCTTCTATTGTTTTTGCTCGCACAGATACCGTTTTATCAATGTAGGGTTCCAATTCTTTTTTTGAGATATCACTTTCACAAAATTTGATAAAATAGTCTTGGATGGACGCTCTGAAGTACAATTCAGTAAAACCAGCTGATTCTCCATTCTTTTTGAAGAACTCCTTTTCATTTATTTTTTTAGAAACCTACTGGATTACCAACTTCTCCGATTTCACGCCATCACCACTGAATAGGCGACAAAAATGAACGCCTTTTTCGACCTGACTAACATCTATGATTTCACCAGGCTGCACCTGTTGTTTTAATACAATTGCTCCATTTAAGTCAACAATTTCGATATCTTGAACCGCTGTGAGATTGCCAATTTGGAATTGGTTTTGAGTCGGATTCGGGAAGATTTCTAGCTTTTCTGTGGATGTTGATTCTATACCCGCAAAACCTTCAATTTGATAACGCATTAAATCACGTTTATTACCTGTATTCGCCTCGCCGCACATAAAATAAGCTCCGCCATCAATGACAAATGATCCTGGTGCCCATCGTCCACCACCTGGATGAGGATCTAAGGCAACCCACGAGTCAGTTTCGGGTGTGTACTCCCAAAATTCACCGGTTGGCAAATTGGTATGGGTCTCCCCTTGACCACTTAAAAAATATCCTTTACCGCCATAAGCAAATTGAGTGCCGGCTACACGACCTTGGTCAGGTAAATCACCAAGGGTGATCCAGTCATCTGTTTCTGGATCGTAACGATAGAAATCATCGAAAATATTTGGTCCGCTATGCCCCATTCCGACATATGCATAATCTCCGATATTAAAATAATAGGGGTGATGTCTATTCGAGCTTGGGAAATCTGCTTTTTCTGTCCAGGTATCTGTTGCGATATCATACTCCCACCAATCGCCTAAATCACCAAATTCACTACCCCCTAATCCAACATAAATTTTCCCATTGACTTCAACCATTGCTGGATGGATTCTTGGCGTGCAAGGACAAGCGGCTAATTCTGTCCAAGTATCTGTTTCAGGATCATACTCCCACATATCATCTAAATAGGCTTCTTCTCCGGTGTCTGGATTATAATAATAACCGAAGCCCATATATCCTTTGGTTTCTGTATCTACTCCATACGCAAAACCACGAGAAACACCTGGAAAATCATCCATCTGTGTCCATGTATCCGATAGTGGATCATATCGGAAAAAGTCACCGAGCGAGGCGTATTCCACATCTGCACCAGCCACCAGGTATCCATAACCCCCGATTGCAAAGTTCACAGGATGGTGTCTTGTAGATGCGCTCTCAGGCAAACTTTCTAAGTCTTCCCAATCTTGAGCAAAAAGTGAAAAACTGAATAGAGAAATAATCAGCGTAGCATATTTCATGACTGTGTTTTTTGTGTATTTGACGGAAATGTCCTTACATAATAACAAAACAAAGCATAAATTGTGTTAGGAAAGTTCTGGTGATATTGGAAGGCTAATGCACTTCTGCCTTCGCTTCAATCCAATCACCGTATGATTTAATCAATTCTACGAGCTCATCAAGTGCGTCTTCTTCGGGGATGTTTTTCTTGACGACTTCTCGCTCTTTGTAGAGGTTGATTTTTCCTTTTCCGACACCAACATAACCATAATCAGCATCTGCCATTTCACCTGGTCCATTGACGATACAACCCATAATTCCAATTTTCAACCCTTTCAGATGATTGGTTTTTGAGCGTATTTTAGCCGTTGTTTCCTGTAAATCAAATAAGGTTCTTCCGCAGGATGGACAAGAGATGTATTCAGTTTTAGAAATACGAGTACGTGTGGCTTGCAAGATGCCAAAAGAGGTTGCCGTAACCATTTGCGGATTGGCACAGTTTTCAGTATGAATCGCTATGCCATCACCAAAACCATCGATTAAAGGAGCTCCTAAATCCGTTGCCGATTGTAATTGAAAGGATTCATCATCTAAATCTTGATAACTGCGACTTAAGATCACGGGTATACCACAATTGTGAACCGCCATTTCTATAAAAAAGCGGCGCATTTCAGCAACACCATGATCGTTTTTTGTGCTCAAAACAATGACAGCTTTATCTGGTAATTTTGATTTTTGAATAGCTTCAATTGCATCTAATTGGTCAGCATTTACTTTAACAAAATTGATTTCTTCAGAATAATGATCAGCTGATAAAAATGCGCTTAGATCAAAAATAGGGAAGACTTGATTTTTAGCTTCCCAAGATGCTGCATCGCAGATAATACCTAGTGTTCCTGGCAATTCAAATTCAGGGATTTTATTACCTGTATAAATGTAATCGACACATTGCTCTTTCAGGTGCCACTTATCATCTTGTGGTTTGTATACATAACCCGCCGCAAAAAATTGGGCCGGTTTTAAATCGTCGAAATGGCTTAAATCGGAAATAATAACGGGGACATTATGATCACCTACATTTCGCACCGCATGAGATTTTCTTCTGCTGTATGAAAATGGATCATATGGCAATTCACCTTTTAGAGGTGTGATTGAAGCATGATCTGCTCGTTTTTCATAGCGCTCGGCTAATTTACGAGCGACAGGAATTTCATTTTCCGGCGCTTCTGTTAATGAAACGCGAATAGTGTCGCCTAGTCCGTCCTCTAATAAAGTGCCTATACCAACAGCTGATTTGATACGACCATCTTTTCCTTCACCTGCTTCGGTTACTCCTAAATGCAAAGGATAAACTCGTCCTCGTTTTATCATTTCTGCCGCAAGGATACGATAGGCTTGCACCATCACTTGCGGATTACTGGATTTCATGGAAATCACCAAGTTATAAAATTCGTTATCCTCACAGATTTCCATAAATTCTAAAGCCGAATTTACCATTCCTTCTGGCGTATCACCATAACGACTTGTAATCCGATCAGAAAGTGAACCATGATTTGTTCCAATGCGCATGGTACGATCAAGTTCTTTACAAAGAAGGACTAGCGGTGTAAATTTTTCCCGGATTCGAACCAATTCAGCTTGATAAGATTCATCCGTATACTCAATCTCCTCAAATTTCTTTTTATCAGCGTAGTTTCCAGGGTTTACGCGAATTTTTTCTATGTGATGGGCAGCAACTTCTGCTGCATTTGGTGTAAAATGTATGTCTGCAACTAAAGGGGTAGTTAAACCTTGCGCATCCAATTCGGCGCGAATATTTTTCAAATTTTCAGCTTCCCTTTTAGACGGAGCAGTAAATCGAACCAATTCACACCCAGCTTCAATCATTCGTTTTGCTTGCTCTACCGAAGCAGCCGTGTCCATTGTGTCAGTTGTGGTCATTGATTGTAATCGAATCGGATTGTCTGCTCCGAATCCGAGCTCACCAATTTTTACCTCATGACTTTTTAAACGAGAAAACTCAATGAGGCTATTGCAGTATTTTTGATCTTTATTCACGTTATTATCGGATTTCTCCTCCGGCATTAAAGGGTTTTTCTGGTGAGACAAAGCATAATTTTCCCTCGCTGTCCTCCGCCATAAGAATCATTCCGTGCGATTCCACACCGCGAATCTTTCTTGGGGCTAGGTTCATTAAAATGCTCACCTTTTTCCCAATAACATCTTCAGGTTGATAATGTTCAGCTATTCCGGACACAACAGTGCGTTTATCAATACCAGTATCCACTGTTAATTTTAAAAGCTTATCCGCTTTTGGTACTTTTTCTGCTTCTAGAATTTCTCCTACGCGGATGTCCATTTTAACAAAGTCATCAAAGTTGACAGTATCTTTTTGAGGCGGGCCGTTTTGTTCCGCTCGTGCACTTTTGCTCGCTTCTAATCGAGCTACTTCATCTTCGACCAGGCTATCATCAATTTTTTGCACGAGTATTTCGGATTTATTAATTTGATGACCTGATTGGAGTAATGCTATTCCTCCAGCTTGATCCCAAGTCAATGCATTATTGGTATTGAAATTTAATATTTGCCCAATTTTTTCGGCCTTCTTTGGTAAAAAAGGGCGTAATAAGATGGAGATATTTGCCGCAATCTGCAAAGTGATATTCAAAATATCCTTCACCTTTTCAGGCTCAGTTTTGAATAATTTCCAAGGTTCCGTTTCTGCAAAGAATTTATTTCCTAATCTTGCGAGGTCCATTACATCTGCCTGCGCTTGTCGTAATTTATACGCACGAATATTTCGTTCCATATTACCAGGCATTTCAGCAATCGCCTCTATATAGCCAGCATATTCTTTTTTGCCGTCCTCACTTAATGGTGGAACGATACCGTCGTAATACTTATGCGTCAAAACTACCGCACGATTCATAAAGTTTCCGAGGATGTCAGCCAATTCATTATTGACCCGGTCTTTAAACTCTTTCCAGGTAAATTCAGCATCTTTGCTTTCAGGTGCAATAGAGGTTAAGACGTATTTTAATTCATCAATTTTATCGGGGTGGTTTGCAATAAATTCATGCAACCATACGGCCCAATTACGCGAGGTAGAAAATTTATCACCCTCTAAATTCAAAAATTCATAAGCGGGTACATTTGTTGGCAAAACATAATCCCCATGTTCTTTTAAAAGAATTGGAAAAATAATGGCGTGAAAAACGATATTATCTTTACCGATAAAGTGAATCAATTCGGCATCACCCGTCCAATAATCTTCCCAATTTTTACCGGCCGTTTCGGCCCATTCTTTTGTAGCAGAAATATAACCTATCGGCGCATCCAACCAGACATAAAGGACTTTTCCATCTGCCCCTTCTACTGGTACTTTGACTCCCCAATCTAAGTCACGTGTCATGGCTCGAGGTTGTAATCCACCATCAATCCAGCTCATACATTGCCCAACAACTTGGTTACGCCATGTTTTGGGGTCGTGCTGCTGTTCACCGTTTAATGTCCCGTTTTGAATCCATTCTCGAAGCCAAGTTTCGTGCTGATCCATTGGTAAAAACCAATGTGAAGTTTCCTTTAAAACCGGTGTTTTTCCACTTAAATTTGATGCCGGATTAATCAATTCAGTAGGACTGAGTGCAGACCCACATTTCTCGCATTGATCACCATAAGCACCCTCATTTTGACACTTTGGACAAGTACCGGTGATGTATCGATCTGCTAAAAACTGATTAAATTCTGGATCGTAATATTGCTCTGTTGTTTTTTTGATAAAGCTGCCTTTATCATTTAATTTCTTGAAATAATCACTTGCTGTTTGGTGGTGAATTGCATTGGATGTACGCGAATAAATATCAAAGCCAATTTGAAAATCTTCAAAGGCTTTTTTATTAATGGTATGGTATTTATCGACAATCGCTTGCGGACTTGTTCCTTCTTTTTTCGCACGCAAGGTGATTGCAGCACCGTGCTCATCACTGGCACAAACAAAAGCAACATCCTCACCTTTCATCCGTAAAAAGCGAACGAAAATATCAGCAGGTAAATAAACACCGGCTACATGACCTAGATGCAAAGGTCCATTTGCATATGGCAAAGCCGCTGTGACAGTATATTTTTTATTATTCATTTCTAACTTTCTAAGACGATAGAAATCTCAAACCATTCTAAAACCGCCTTGATTTATTGTAATACAAATATAGTTGGATTGTAGGGAATTTGTTCTAGGATATATTATTATCTCGGAAATTTGAAATCCTTAAATTT
>JAURQI010000010.1 GCA_030836155.1 Crocinitomix sp. | reverse complement strand
ATCATTTCGCTTGCCCCACTCTCTCCTTCGAACACCTTTAATTCCAAGTTTTCGCCATCAAAAACCCCATAGGTACAAAAGTTTATCCACTCACCAAGATTGTAATAAGTGGATTGATCACCGATTTCTATTATCATCGGTAAATGACGGTGCCCAAAGACAAAATAATCATACGTTTTTTCGGATAGCACAGATTTTGCATAAGCCGTGAGCATTTCTTTATCACCATAATATGTTGCATCTGCCTCTGCCGAAGAAGCCCTACTCTTTTTTGAAAATATATTCGCTAAACCGATTCCGAAATTAGGATGTAGCCGTGCAAACATCCACTGACATACCTTATTGCGAAAAACCTTCTTAATAAACTTATATCCATGATCTCCGGGTCCCAAACCATCACCATGACCGATATAAAACTTCTTGCCATTAAACTCTTTTACGATTTCAGCGTGATGCATGTGAACACCCAATTCACTTGGAATATAATCAAAGATCCACATATCGTGATTTCCAATGAACCAATGAACCGGAATTCCCTGATCAGTTAATTCCGCAATCTTACCTTGCAAACGCACAAAACCTCTTGGAATAGCCTGTTTATATTCAAACCAAAAATCAAAGACGTCACCCAGCAAATAAATTTCTTCGGCCTCATCTTTGATACTATCCAACCAGCGAACAATTTTTTTTTCACGCTCCAAACTCGATTTCGGATTCGGGACACCGAGGTGAAAATCAGATGCAAAAAATATTTTCTTAGTTGCCATTAATGTCCAAAGATACGTTGTAACTCCTCTTCTAAACGAGGACCGCGCAAATTGGTTGCAATTACTTTACCTTCAGCATCAATCAAAACAGTAAAAGGAATACTATTCACAGCATAATCTCGAGCAGCTTGTGTGCTAAACCCTTCCATCGTACTCACGTGATAAGGCCACACCAAACCATCTTGTTCAATAGCCGCTATCCAACGTGATTTAAAGCCCTTTTTATCCAAAGAAACACTAAATACTTCGAAACCATCCTCGTTGTATTTTTCATATGCCTTAACTACATTTGGATTTTCTCGCCGACAAGGTTTACACCAACTCGCCCAAAAATCTATCAAAACAACTTTTCCTCTTAAATCTGAAAGTTTAATGATCGTACCAGAAGTGTCTGGCATAACAATGTCTTTAACTTCAGTTCCAGGTTTAAACATGGCCGCTTTTTTAGCTGCAGCATCCGCCTGTGCTGTCATTTGACCGTCCTTCTTAGCTACATAAGCAGTTATACCTTGCACCGTTGGTGATTGTCCAAAAGATAGCGAGAGCATTGCTACAACTTGCTTATAAGTTGACCATTCTTTTTGTTGATCGAAAGAATTTAATGTACCAACCAAGGCAGGTGAACGTTTATTCTCATTGATAAACGTATTGCGGTAGGTGTAAAAATTCTGTGCAATGGGATTAAAGAACGAATTGACCTGATCTGTTAACTCAGGGTTCTTGCGAGCAATCAATGTCAATGAATCCTTTGCTTCTTTAAAAGATCTAAACTCTCTCAGATAAACATTCAGTAAATCAGAATCCTCAGAACCTAAGACATTTGTCATTCCTAGCAGATCTCTAGCATCACCGTATACGCGCAGGCTATCACCCGGACGCAAAACTAGATTTACCATTTGTCCATTAGCTGTTTTCAAAAAGAAATAATCCTCCACTGAAATGGCAGTGTCCAGAGAAAATTGACCTTTCTCATCGGTTTTAGCCGTATAATAGGCATTCTGCCAGCCTCCGATGTTTTTATTTAAAAGTTCAACCGTTTGATTTTCAGCGCCAACAATTAATCCTTCAATATGAATTGGCCCTCCTTTTTGCTCTGATTGAGCAAAACCTGTCAATGTTATTAAAAATGTAAGTAGTAAATTAACTTGCTTAAAGCACATAAAATTTTGTTGTTTTTATAGTTATCCGAGTATCTCTTGCAACTTTTGTTCCAGTTGCGCTCCTCGTAGGTTTTTTGCTATAATTCGTCCTTCCGCATCCAACAAAAATGTAGAAGGAATGGCTGTTACATTATAAACAGCAGCAGCACGTGATTGCCATCCACTCAAATCTGAAACGTGATTCGGCCATGAAAGGTTGTCTGCTTCAATTGCACGTAACCACGGATCGCGATCATCATCTAATGAAACGCTATAGACTGTAAAGCCTTTATCTTTATACTGTTCATACAGACGAACCACATTCGGATTTTCCTTTCGACAAGGGCCACACCATGACGCCCAAAAATCAAGTAATACAATTGATCCTTTCAATGAAGACAGTAAAAGCGGTTGTCCATTTTCATTCGGTAGATTGATCTCAGGAGCTAAATCTCCTTCGTCTGTTCCATAACCTTCAGCAAGAGGAGGTTGATTCATGAGATCCAATTGGTTTCTGAAGCTCTTCAAATCACTATCAATCAAATCAGGATATTCTGAATACGGATACTTACCACGCATTTCGCTTGCAACTTGCTCAAAATATTGAAAATCGGTCGTATCAAAAAATTCTAAACCACCAGGAGGAAACAATTCTTTTAACATCAACCAACTTACCGGAGAACTTGGCTTTTGATTGATATAATTGATCGCGTAATCCTTCTGGATTGCGCTTACACTATCCCACTCCACCAATATAGCGTTAAAACTAACCGAGTCATTTGGCGGTAATGCTATTAAGCGATTACTCAATTCCTGCTCAACCGCAAAAAAAGGCGTTAAAAAGGTCAAATAATCCTTTACATCCTCACTTGCCTCTGATCCAGAAATAGTGTAGTTGTCTCCAATTTCCGGATAAGAGCCATTAATTTCAACAACATCCGAACTTTCATCTAAGAACATCACAATAGGCATTTGCTGTTCCCCAATGATCAAGATGTACTCCCTTAGTTCTTTGGTTGGTGTCTCGAATTCGAATTTACCATTTGTAATCTGCACTGTATCAATTACTTTCTCTTTTTTCTCTTCGAACATTAACAAAACAGCATCTAATCCTTCTGCATTATCAATTTCTCCAGTAATCAAATGACCAGGTCTTGAACTCTCTTCTATACCCGTCTCACCATCACCACCACAACTAACCAGAAAAACTGCTCCGGCTAATAGCCACATCAAATTATTTTTAATTTTTTTCATAAACCTTTTCATTATGGTTATTTGCTAAGCATTTATCATTTCATTCATTAATTTGCTTGCTGATTTAGGATCAGCTTTTCCTTTACTCTTTTTCATCACTTGCCCCATTAAGAAGCCCATCAATTTCTTTTCTCCGCTCTTAAATCGCTCATACTCCGATGGGTTTTCCTCAAAAACTTCCTTGATCACTCCGCGAATCGAATCTTCATCTGAATCTTGAATCCAATCATTTGCTTGCGCAATCGCCTCAGCAGTCCCTTCCGCCTCTAGCATAGCAGGAAAAACCTTTTGACTAGCCAGATTATTAGAAATCTTCCCTTCATCGATCAATTGAATTAATCCTGCTAAACGCTCAGGATGAATAGGGAAATCACTAATAAGAACCGCATTCGTGTTCAAATAAGATTTAACATCTCCCATTAACCAATTGGCTGCCGCCTTATAGTTTTTCGTATGACTAATCAAGTCCTCGAAATACAAGGCCATATCTTTCTGATCTGTCAATAATTGTGCATCGTATTCAGACAACTGCAATTCTCCCGTATACTTCTTAAACAAAGCGTTTGGCAATGGTGGCATGGTCCTGCGCAAATCATCAACATGCTCTTTCGTTACATTAATCGGTTGTAAATCTGGCTCAGGAAAGAATCGGTAATCATTTGCAGCCTCTTTGCTACGCATAGCGGTAGTTACGCCCTTTAATGCGTCAAAATTGCGCGTTTCTTGATATAAAGTTTCACCATTTTCTATAGCCAAAATATGACGCTCAATTTCATACTCAATAGCACGTTGCACATTTCGCATTGAGTTCATATTCTTCACCTCAACACGAACACCAAACTCTTTTGCGCCCTTTAACATCACCGAGATATTGGCGTCACAACGCAAACTCCCCTCCTCCATATTTCCATCACAAATATCCAAATAACGCACCAGCTTTCGAATCTCAGTAACATAATTATATGCTTCTTGTGAACTTCTTATTTCAGGTTCTGATACCACCTCAATCAACGGAACACCCGCACGATTCAAGTCTATTAGGGTATTAAAAGGATCGATATCATGGATGCTTTTCCCCGCATCTTCCTCCATGTGGATGCGCGTTAAACCAATCTTCTTTTCATGACCATGTTCATCCTTGATTATAACATGGCCTCCGGTACAAATAGGTGTTGTATCCTGGGTAATTTGGTAGCCTTTTGGAAGATCTGGATAAAAATAGTTCTTGCGCGCAAAATGTTGCTTGCCAGCTATATCACTTTCGCATGCAATCCCCATTTTAATGGCGTATTCAATCGTTTTCTTATTCATCCGCGGTAATGTTCCGGGATGACCTAAGGTAATGGCACTAACATTGGTATTGGGCGTAGCCCCATATTCATTCTTATCGTTTGAATAAGCCTTAGATTTCGTAGCCATTTGAGCGTGAATCTCCAAGCCAATTACCGGTTGATACTTATTTCTTATTTCTTCGCTTAACTCCATTGAATTTCTTAAATGCGACTAACTAATTCTTTCATAATTGCTGTCATCTTTGGCTCTTGCTTATTGGCAACAGCAATAATTTCTGCAACATTCACTTTTTTAATCTTCCCAGGGACCCCCAAATCTGTTATGATCGATACAGCGAAAACAGGAATATCCATGTGACGCGCCACAATAACTTCTGGAACGGTCGACATTCCAACCATATCTGCGCCAATAATTCGAATGTAATTGTATTCAGCTGGAGTTTCCAAGGCTGGACCCGTTAATCCAGCATAAATACCTTCGCTAACTTTTATCCCTTTTTCTGCCGCAATTTCCTTTGCCAGACCAATCATTTTTTTATCATAAGGTGCCGACATATCGGGAAAACGAGATCCGAGCTCATCAATATTTTTACCTCTCAAAGGATGTTCTGGGAATAAATTGATGTGATCATTAATCAACATAATTTCGCCAACCTCAAAATCTGGGTTGACGCCTCCTGAAGCATTACTCACCAATAAATGCTTAACACCCAACATTTTCATAACGCGGATTGGAAAAGTGACTTCTTCGGCAGAATAACCTTCATAATAATGAAAACGACCCTGCATTGCCACAATTGTTTTACCACCTAATTCACCAAAAATCAGTTTCCCTGAGTGACTTTCTACAGTC
Organism: Crocinitomix sp.; assembly: GCA_030836155.1. GTDB lineage: Bacteria > Bacteroidota > Bacteroidia > Flavobacteriales_D > Crocinitomicaceae > Crocinitomix. The sequence continues at coordinate 34,420 of JAURQI010000010.1, read as the reverse complement.
GATACAGGAAAATTTGGAATGGATTCATAATCCAGTGTTTTTTCAATGTTAATTTCATTGACCAATCCACCCAAACCAGTACCCAATACAATTCCGATCACAGGCTGTTTATTATAGGCTTGGTTTATGTATTCTGTTGTTTCAACTATTTTTTTCCACATGCGTCTTCACTAATTGGTTAAATTCTTCCGCTCTATCCACTTCTACTTCAATATCTTGAATCATCCAAGGATAAGCCATTAAAGCGCTTTCAAAATCAGCACGAAAAAGGCGCATGGCATCTTTTTCTGTTGTGATAATCAAAGGTTTGTCCGACACAAATTTATCAAATAAATTATGAACTTCCGTGATGTCTGTCTCCTTAAAATCATAATGATCGTTAAATTCAAAATGACAGAGGATGCGGTGCGATTTTTCTAAGAATTTACGAAGGTAGGATGCATTCGCTATTGCAGTGACTAAAATGATTGGTCGACCATTAATGTTATCCGATTCTTTCGCAGAATACAAAGAGCGTAATTGACCATAATTTATTTTGGAAAAAAAGACGGATTGATGCTGAGCAGGTGCAATTTGTGTGATGATTTTTCCCTTCTCCAATTCAGATAAATCAGGGCACTTTGATACGATAATAATATCGGCTCTTTTTTTACCTGCTCGCCATTCTCTTAAATCACCCACGGGAAGGATATAATCTTGATAAAACGGTTTTTCGTAAGTGGTAATCAAAATATTCAATCCAGCATGAATTGCACGGTGTTGATAAGCGTCGTCCAATAAGATTAAGTTTGTTTCTGGTTGCTCTCTGCAAATTTCAATTACCCCCATCACCCGGTTTGTCTCTACAGCAACGCCGATTTCTTGCCCAAAACGTTTATAGTAAAGAAGGGGCTCGTCACCAATATCATGAGCAACGCTCTGATCATCCGCAATGATAAAGCCTCTTTTTTTACGGCCATAACCGCGACTAAGGGTAAAAAGTTGATAATCGTTTTTTAATAAATCAATTAGATACGCAGTATGTGGCGTTTTACCCGTTCCTCCGACACTTAAATTTCCAATATTGATAATCGGAATGCTAAACTTGGATGATTTAAAAATGTTCCAATCATAGAACTTATTGCGCAGAAATGTAATGCCAGCAAATAAAAACCCAAACGGGAATAATATAAACCGTAGCCATTTCATCATTAAAAAGCTTCAATAAGCGCTGTTAACGCATTTTTGAGAATAATCTGCATCTTGGCAGCACGTTCAGGATGATAATTGAGTTCATCATCCGCCATATACAAATCTTTGTTTCTTTCTAATTGTAATGCATGAATGCCGTCCTCTGGTTTCCCGAAAAAACGGGTGATTCGTCCTCCTTTAAAAGGATCATTTAGATTAACCTCATAAGAAGATCTTAAGACACCTAAAGCAGCATCTACAAATCGTTGATCAGCACTTTTACCCTCTGCGGTGCCTAAAATCATTTCAGGAAATTTATTCGGTCGAATGGTCGGCACCATTGATCTAATAGAATGTGCATCCCACAAAATGGCTTCACCGAATTTAGATTTTCGTACTTGCAATAGTTCATTTACCTTATCGAAATAGGGCTGATAATAAAGAGCTAATCTTCTTTCAACTTCTTCTTGATCAGGAGCCATTCCCTCTTTGTACAGCTCATTACCAAAAAAATCAGTTGTTGATGTTAAACCGGTAATCAATCTACCATCACCATACAACGGAGCACTTTCTGGATCCCGATTTAAGTCAATTACCCAACGACTATACTTCGCATGAATCACTGTAATACCCATTGCCGGAGCAAATTCATACAATCGATCTAAAAACCAATCCGTATCATCTAATTTTGCCAACTGCTCCTCATGATAATGCCCTTTTAATTCCGCTGGAAAAGCCGTGCCAGAATGAGGTATGCTCAGAATTATTGGAACAACAGGCGCAGTAGCTTCCTTTATGTAATACGGTACTACCTTTTCCATACTAAATCCGGAATTTCCTCATCTTCACCAATAATTTCAGCAGTTTGCAAATGATAGATGACACTTCGCATCATTTTTTCGCTAACCCATCCATGAATTGCCCATTCGGTACTATTATACCAACGTTCAACATCTTTTATTTTCTGGTTATATCGTTTGCTTACTTCAGAAATAATATGCTCGTTATGCATAAAATGATCACACTCATCATGAATCGTTCTTAACATACGAACGATCGTATCGGGATGTTCTTTTAAGATTTTGTCAGTCGCTGCAATAACGAAACAAGGCCATGGTGTATTGTACTCACCGATGCGACGTAACTGCCCCGAATCAACGTATGGTTTTGTTGTATATTTCTCCCAATAAAAGACATCCGTATCTAGATTATCCAAGGAAGGTAACGCTCCGTTGATATCTTTAATGATCGTAAACTGCTCTTTCTCTAATCGATGCCCTTTGCTATCTGCATCAACAATTGCCATTAAATGAGAACCTGATCCAAATCGGCTAATTGCATACTGCTTATCAAAGATATCTCTATAGTTAACTAGAGAATTATTCACACCTGTATGAATACCCCAAGTCAATGGAGTCGTAACATATTCACTGATAATCTTAGAAGGATTTCCTTTAATGATATCCTTAATCATGCCCTCCGTGAGAAGGATACAGGCATCTACCTCATCATCTCGCAACGCCTTGGTCATTTGTCCCGTTCCTCCGCCAAAATCTGTCCACTCTAGTTCTACTCCTCGACTGCTAAAAATTCCTTTCTCTTTGGCAAGGTGAATCGGAAGGTTAAAATGCTCGGGGACCCCTCCCAATCTAATTTTCACTTTTTCCATAAGTAACAAATTTAGAAATATATTTAGTCGTTATCTTAAAAACCCCTTATTACTTTATTAGAAGAATCCAGGTCAGCTACCCGAACATTATTTATTAGCTGTCGTAAATACAATTAATTGGAGGTTCGTCTCCTTATTGTTACCTTTGTTGTATATACTGTTATAGATGGTATAAGAATTGATACTGAATATTTGGTGAAAGCGATACTAACATATCTTTTTATAGTCAGCCTAGCGATTAATTCGTTCAGTAAAAATGTCGAAGTGGACAGCTTCCTACTCAATAAAGAAGCTGAAATAAAAGCACAACTTGATTTACTAAGAGCCACAAAGGATGATCAACTAATTGATTTGGAAAATGAATCATTGGTTAATTTAATGCGCGAAGTACTAACCCATCCGGGTGTAATGGAATATCCCTTTGAACAACTAACGACTATGTCTACCATCAAATCACCAGATGATGCTTTTCGATTGTTCAATTGGAATATCGAAAAAAGTAGCGGATTACACTTTCATTATTGTTTCATGGTAATTCCGAAATGGGGAGATCGACCCAATGAGGTAATTGAATTTAAAGAAGATAAAATAACCATTCCACCACGACCTACAAACACATTAACACCACAAAACTGGTATGGAGCATTGTATTACAATATTATACCTGTTGAAAAAGGCAACAAAACGCTCTATACTGTTATCGGTTATAACGGAAGCGGACGAAGTACGAATAAGAAAATTCTGGACGTATTCTATTTTAAAAGTAAACGTCTTAAAATGGGATTCCCTATTTTTCAAGAATCACAGGGGTCAAAACGACTCGTACGTAGAGTGTTTTTTGAATACTCGGAAAAAGTGACCGTCGGGGTAAACATGAATCCGCGCCTTGAGGCCATAGTCTTTGATCACCTCATTCCTGAAACACCGAACTTAGAAGGTATGTACGATTTTTATGTCCCTGATATGACCTATGATGGCTACCGATGGCAAGGAAGTATTTGGAAATACGAAGAAGACTTAATTGCGGTGAATTCAGCTAACAAAAAGAGACGAGTATATAACCCAAAAGCGGGAGAAGATGGCGAGTCTGAATACATCGAAGTTAAGGATGAATGGGAAGACCCTGTAGATGGAAATCCAAACGGTGGAGGATCTAACGCAGTAGCGCCAGTTGAAGAAACAGGCAACAAGAAGAAAGACAAAAAGAAAAAGGCACGAAAAGATCGAAAATTTGGATTATTCAAACGAAAAAAGAATAAGCCTCGCTCTGCTGTTACAGGTTAATTACAGACTAAACTGATCCTTAAATTTAATCGTCTGACGTCTTGAAATTTCAATCTTTAATCCACAACTCATTTCAACTTGTAGTCCACCATTGAACCAATTTTCGATATTGACGACGTGGTTGAGGTTGATAATAAATTTGCGGTTGACACGAAAAAACATTTGATCATCTGTTCGTTCTTCCAAGCTATTCAAAGAACGTAAAATCAACGGTCGGAAACGATCAAAATGAACTTTGACATAATTGCCTTCTGATTCAAAATAACGAATATCATCCATAGGTACAAACCACACTTTCTCTCCATCCTTAATAAATACTTTATCACCTGATTTTAAGGTAGAAGCTTCAGCAACACTTTGAGGGACCTTATTCTCTTCTTTAAGACGATTATAAACATCATCCAGCCGCTCTTCGTCCACAGGCTTCATCAGATAATCATATGCATTTAACTCAAAGGCGCGCATCGCATATTCATCATAAGCTGTCACAAAAACAGTCCGAGGGGGATTTTTAAGACTACTCAATAGATCTAAGCCGTTCTCACCAGGCATTTGAACATCCATAAAAACCAAGTCTGGAGATTGAGTTTCTATGGCCTCTCTCGCTTCGATAGCATTTTTATACTCTCCTATTATTTCAAGTTCTTCATATTTAGATAGAAGACGCTTTAATTCTTCCCTCGCCAACCTTTCGTCATCTACAATGATCGTTTTCATAGTCTCAATTATTTATTTTTTTCGTTTGGTTTCATAACCAATTCGAATTTTCGTCAGAACATTAGGGCCTGCCTGCTCAATGTTGAAAGAAGCTTGTTTACCAAAAATAATTTCCAATCGTTTTTTCGTGTTGGATATCCCTACACCGGCAGAGTCGGTTTGTTTATCAAGATGCCCTGTATTTATAACAGTTAAAATCAATTCTGTATCACTAAACTCAGTCTTCAACAAAATCTTACCACCATCAATTGACTTCGAAATACCATGCTTAATTCCATTTTCAACAATGGTCTGAAGCATTAAAGGTGGAATTTGACTATTTAAACTTTCCTCATCAATTAAATACTCCGTTTCCAACCGCTCCTCGAAACGAACTTTCTCTAGACTCAAATATATCTTTACCAAATCCAATTCCTCTTTAAGAGGAATCAAACGGAGTTTACCCAAATTAATAGAACGTCTAAGCAAATTTGACAATTGAGTCACTGACTTTTTCGCTTCATCTGGGTTTAATTCAATTAAAGCCCGGATTGAATTCAGCGAATTAAACAAAAAATGTGGGTTTAATTGCGCTCTTAAATTTTTCAGCTCGATCTCATTTTTCGATGCTTCCCACTTCAAGTTTAAAATTTCTTGTTCTCGAGACTTCTCAGAAATAATAAATGCGTAATAAAAACCACACCAGAGCATGAAGAGTATAATCGAACGGGAAACAGCCCACAAAAAACTCGGCCATGTGAAAGCATCGTCCATTGGAGGATTAACAATGTAATCAATCGTAATCCAAGAACCCTCAATAATATAAAACTGTATCGTATCCAAGAGGAAACCTCCAATCACCGAAAGAAACAAGGTCATCAAAACGATGTAGATAATCTTCCATGAAATGACGTCATACCTTAAAATGATGTAGCGAATTCCATGAGACAAAAGAATAGAAGCCAGAACAGACAATGACCCAAACAAAAAGAGATTGAATGTCAGAATTAACTCATTAGAAGAATAAAGGAGTAAAATGGAAAACAGAAAATAAACCGTCCATCCAATAAGCTGTATACCCCAATACAATAAATTTTTACGCTCCATATTCTAAAGCTAAAGAATAGTTTGAAGAATCGAATAAAAAACTGGTTCGGAGGAGAATATTAAACGTACCTACCCTAAAAAAACGGATGAGCGGTAATTGCTCTAAAAAAAGTATTTAAACATTAAATCGGAAGTGCATAATGTCACCATCCTGTACGATATAAGTTTTACCCTCAACACGCATTTTCCCGGCTTCTTTAACCGCTTGCTCAGAACCTAATTTCACAAAATCGTCGTAAGACATTACTTCTGCGCGAATAAAACCTTTTTCAAAATCAGTGTGAATAACACCTGCTGCCTGGGGCGCTGTAGCACCAACTGAAACGGTCCAAGCACGAACTTCTTTCTCACCTGCTGTGAAATACGTTTGTAAATCAAGCAGTTTATAAGCTGATATAATTAATCGATTAACACCTGGTTCTTCTAATCCCAATTCATCTAAAAACATTTGACGCTCTTCATGATCCTCAAACTCAGCAATATCAGATTCAATCTTAGTGCCAATCGTCAAAACCTCAGCATTTTCATCTGCTACAGCCTCTTTTACCTGATCAACATACTTATTCCCTGTCTTTACAGACCCTTCATCAACATTACACAAATACAAAACAGGCTTTACCGTTAATAACTGCATAACCTTAAGCAATTGTTCTTCAACGTCGTTTTCAGCAGTAACTGTTCTTGCAGATTTACCTGCTTCTAAAACTTCCTTTAATCGTTCACAAAACGCATACTGCTTAACGACTTCTTTATCACCTGATTTCGCCGCTCTCTTTAGTGACGATAGCTTATTCTCAACGGTCTCTAGATCTTTTAATTGTAATTCAAAATCTATAACTTCTTTGTCACGAACAGGATCAACAGATCCATCAACGTGAACGATATTATCATCATCAAAACAGCGTAAAACATGTATGATCGCATCCGTTTCGCGAATATTCGCTAAAAACTTATTTCCAAGACCTTCACCTTTATGCGCGCCTTTTACTAATCCAGCAATATCTACAATCTCAATGACGGTTGGCAAAATATTTTGAGGCTGAACCAAGTCAGCTAATTTATTCAGTCGACTATCTGGAACCGTTATAACACCTATATTAGGTTCGATTGTACAGAACGGAAAATTAGCCGATTGCGCCTTTGCATTCGACAAACAATTAAACAGAGTTGATTTCCCAACATTGGGTAAGCCAACGATTCCACATTTTAAAGCCATGATCTTGGTTTTTTGGCAAAGATAATTCTTTATTCATTTTTGATTTCAATTTCCGCCTTTTTGTTTCAATAATCGCTCATAAAAAGAATGGTTAACAACCGAAAACAGCAACCATTCTTCAAACAATTAAATGCTTATTTATCGTCTTCAACTCTTTCTAGCAACGTTACCAAGTTTTCCAATCCGAACTCAAAACTCCTCATTTTTCGCTCCAAATCGGCAGTTTCTTGAGATATCCGATAATCCAACGTTTTGTGCGATTGTGTTTGTTCCAAAACGACCAATAGCAATCGAATAGATTGAATATTTAACTGGATAGTATCCACTACATTTATTCTTTTGATGTTGTTTTTAACTAATGTTTTCATGTTATTCTATTTTTAAATTCGAGACCAAAACACGGTTTCGAAAGAATAAGTCCCCAATCCTTTGGGTGACGTTTCGATAGAGACCGTAACTTGGTTGAGACTTTGGAAATAGACACATGAAAACTGGTTTAATTAGACTGAAATATGCTTTGCAACAAGGACCTATAACTTTTATGTAGATTCAAAAAGCAATAGGTGCGAAAGAACAAATCTCCAATCCTTTGGGTAACGTTTCGATAGAGACCATAACTTGGTTGAGGCTTTAAAAGTAGACACATGAAAACTGGTTTAATTAGACAATTATTCTTTTCATGATGCTTCAAAGAGTCAAAAGAAAAAATGACAGAAAAGGTTATAGGAAGAATTATGACTAAAAAATGTAATAATGGTTGGCCTCAAATCCGTTGTGAAAAACTTTCGGTTATTTTAATAAAAACCATGCCACGTCATACCTAAATTCACTTATTTTTGCCTCGTATATAATAACACGCGTTCATGGAAGCAAAAGAATTGGAACGAATCAGTTCACAAGTAAGAAGAGATATAATTAGAATGGTTGCAGCAGTTCAATCGGGTCATCCCGGAGGATCATTAGGTTGTGCAGATTTCCTAACCACTGTATATTTTGATAAAATGGATATCGATCCAAATAACTTCACCATGGACGGTGTAAACGAGGATCTATTTTTCTTGTCAAATGGACATATTTCTCCTGTTCTTTATAGCGTTTTGGCACACCGCGGCTATTTCGAAAAATCAGAACTCGGTACTTTTCGTAAATTAGGAAGTCGACTTCAAGGACACCCGAGTCCGGCAAAAGGTATACCAGGTGTTCGCATTGCAACTGGATCGCTTGGGCAAGGTCTTTCAGTTGCGATTGGTTCAGCACTCACAAAAAAACTTAACGGAGATAATAAAATTGTTTATACCCTGCATGGAGACGGCGAATTACAAGAAGGACAGATTTGGGAAGCAGCAATGTACGCCTCAGGAAATAAGGTAGATAATATCATCGCGACAATCGATTATAACCACAAACAAATCGATGGTGATATTGACGACGTATTGCCAATGGGCAGTTTGGCACAAAAATGGCAAGCCTTTGGTTGGGAAGTCCTGGAAATGGATGGACACAATATTGAAGAGATAAAAGCAACCTTGGACAAGGCGAAGACAATGACAGGTAAAGGAAAACCAATTGTAATCATTATGAAAACGGTAATGGGACAAGGCGTTGACTTTATGATGCATACGCATAAATGGCATGGATCTCCTCCTAGTAACGAACAGGCAGAAAATGCGTTATCTCAGCTGGAAGAAACACTGGGTGATTATTAATGTTGATCAAAAAAATTCTCATATTCTCATTTTTGCTCTTGACGGGTATTCAAAGTCAAGCTCAGGAATTGACGCGCATACTTTTTATTTTTGATGCGTCAAATTCTATGAATGGGAAATGGGAAGGTGCAACTAAAATTGTTCGTGCGCGGGAAATTCTAAAAGAAGCTATCAATGAATTGGATGGTGTTCCAAATTTAGAGATCGCGTTGCGCGTATATGGACATCAATCACCTATTACACCTACCTTTCAAGATTGTGACGATACCAAACTGGAAATTCCTTTTGGAGGAGACAATGTTGCAAAGATCACTTCTTTTATAGATCGTGTTGAGCCAAAAGGAACAACTCCTATTGCCCGATCACTTGAGGCCGCCGCAGAAGATTTTCCAGATAAAAATGCCCGGAATATTATCATCTTAATTACTGATGGACAAGAAGCTTGTGACCAGTTTCCGTGTGAAGTTGCACGCAAGCTTAAAAATAAAGGAATTAATGTTACACCTTTTGTTGTTGGACTCGGAATCGATCTGAAGTACCTGAACGATTTTAATTGCATTGGCCGGACATATGAGGCTTCTACTTATGAGTCGTTTAGAAAAGTAATGAAATCAGTCATTAGTGACGCTTTATTAAATACCACCGTTCAGATTAATCTGAATGACATTCATAAGAAACCAACAGAGACAGACGTTTCTGTCTTTTTATACGAAGCAGGTACAAAAAATCTTAAGTATACATTCATGCATACCATGAATTTTAAAGACAATCCTGATACCATCACAATTATTGATCCTGAGCTCAAATATGATATGGTTGTCAATACCCTACCTAAAGTCGAAGTGAAGAACATATCCGTTCAAAAATACACGCACAACACTATTCCGGCCTACTGCCCTCAAGGGAAACTTGTTGCCCGAATAAAAGGACCGACAAAAAAGTCAAATGTTAAAATGAGAGTCAGCCAAGCTGGAAAATCAATTACGCTGAACGTTCAAGATGCCGATGAGTTACAAAACTATATAGTAGGTAAATACGATCTGGAAATATTAACCCTTCCGCGGATTTACAAAAAAGATATCGCTGTAAATCAAAGCGCACACACCTACATTGACATACCTGGATCCGGCATGCTCAAGTTAAAATGCCACAAAGCAATTGTAGGTCAAATTTTTATATCAGAAGCATCGCGACAAGATGAATGGGTGTGCGATTTAGATCCTAATAACCTGAATCAAACCCTATTCTTGCAACCGGGAAAATATAAGTTGGTTTACCGAATTGAATCGGCTGCATCAACAGATTATACAACAGAAAAAGAGTTTACGATAAGATCTGGAGAAAATGTTTTTATGAACCTCTAGATAAATCAGCCAAAACAAAGAAACAAACCTATGGAGATGAAAGAATTTGAAATTCAAGACCACAAAGATACACGCTCAGGATTTGGAGCCGGATTATCGGAACTAGGTAAAACAAATGAAAATGTAGTCGCCCTTTGTGCCGACCTAACGGGGTCGTTAAAAATGAACGCCTTTGAGGACGCACATCCAGATCGATTTTTTCAAGTAGGTATCGCTGAGGCAAATATGATTGGTATTGCCGCAGGTCTAACGATTGGAGGGAAAATTCCATTTACAGGGACATTTGCAAACTTCTCTACAGGACGTGTCTATGACCAAATTAGACAATCTGTAGCCTACTCCAATAAAAACGTTAAAATTTGTGCTTCTCACGCCGGCTTGACACTAGGCGAAGATGGTGCGACTCATCAAATATTAGAAGACATTGGTTTAATGAAAATGCTGCCGAATATGACTGTCATTTCGCCATGTGATTATAATGAAACAAAGGCTGCGACGATTGCTATCGCCGAGCATGACGGTCCCGTTTATTTGCGTTTTGGGCGACCAAAAGTACCAAATTTCACAGATCCGAATAAAAAATTCGAGATTGGAAAAGCTGATGTTTTACGTGAAGGAAAAGATGTAACAATCATAGCTACAGGTCATTTGGTATGGAAAGCTATTGAAGCTTCTCAGATTTTATTAGAAAAAGGTATTAATCCTGAAATAATAAATATTCACACAATTAAACCTTTAGATGAAAAGGCAGTCTTAGCTTCGGTGAGTAAGACAAAATGTGTCGTAACAGCAGAAGAACACATGATGAATGGTGGATTAGGTGATTCAATTTCTCAACTTTTAGCGAGAAAAGCCCCTTCACCACTTGAAATGGTCGCTGTAAATGATACATTCGGTGAAAGTGGTAAAGGTGACGAGCTGATGGCTAAGTATAATATTGACACACCAGATATCGTTGCTGCTGCAGAAAAAGTAATTCTGCGCAAATAAATCCTACTTTTCCCTTATCTCACTCCAAAACTGGAATTAAAGCGTATGGGAATTAATGTAGCAGACAAATCATTACTGGATGCCTATCGTGAAAACGAGGCAAATGGGTTTCGTTTAATCGTACAGAAATTTCAACAGCGTATTTATTGGCAAATTCGCCGCTATACCAAAAATCATCAGGACACAGAAGATGTAATGCAAAATGTATTCATCAAAGCGTGGAAAGGGTTGCCTAAATTCAGAGAAGAATCTGGATTATACACATGGTTATTTCGCATAGCCTATAATGAAACTCATACATTTTTAGCCAAATCGAGTAAAATGAAGACCGTTGATTTAGATCCGCCACTTTTCGAGAATAAAGTGGTTGTAGAAGGAACAGCATTATCGCCTGAAGAGATTGAAGATAAGTTAAAAAAGGCCATGTCTACTCTACCTGAAAAACAATTATTAGTTTTTAACCTTAAGTATTTTGATGAACTGAAATTCTCTGAAATATCAGAATTAACAGGCACAAGCGTAGGTGGATTAAAGGCATCGTACCACTTGGCCGTAAAAAAAATTGAAGAATTTTTAATAGAAGATTAAACGTTTTAGTAAAAAGAGAGTCAAAGAATCAAATGGAAACAAATAAGGACATATTAAATCAATTCAGCAAACGGAAAAAACCGATTGTTCCTGATGGTTTCTTTGATCAGTTTTACGATGATTTAATGCAAAAAATACAAAGTAAAAACGGTATCTTAAACCAGTTAAAAAAGACAGAACGGCCAGCTGTACCCGAAGGTTTCTTTGATCAGTTGAACGATTCTTTGGGCTCAGAAATGGATACTGTAGACATAGAAAGCCCGATCCTTGATCAATTGGGCAAAGCTAAAAAGCCTGAAGTTGAAAAATCATTTTTTAATGCGTTCCCTACCGTGATAATTAAAAAGGTTAACTATAGGCCTGACGAAGGACGTATAATTCCAATGCGCCTATTTTATTTGGTTGGATCAATAGCAGCAGTTTTAGCTATTCTATTCTTGACGGTAGACTTTAAAGAAAATAATAGTGTTGCTGAAAATCCATCAATCATTGCTGTTGACTCATTAGTTGAACATGTCATCTTTGACGATTATTTAGCGGTAATGGATGAACATGAGCTAATTGACTATGTTATTGAGAGCAATTTGAGCATTGAAGATACTACCACTTCAATCAACTACGACAACTATGTCGACTATACAGAAGAAGAACTATTGGATTATTACCTAGATTTATAAACTATAATCACATGAAAAAGAAATTATTACTCATATTCATTTCCATCCTGTCCTCAGGATTAATATTTGGACAACCGCCTGGAGGCGGTCCAGGGCAGGAAAAACGGGAAAAAATTAAAGCGCAGAAAATTGCTTTTATTTCGACAGAACTTGAGCTGACTCCGGACGAAGCTGAAAAATTTTGGCCGATATACAATACTTACGAAGCTGATGTAGAAGCACTTCACAAGGAAAGAAAACAATACAAAAAAGAATTGCGTAATGCCGACAAATTAAGCGATGATCGTATCTATGAATTATTTGAACTGATATTCACTGCTGAAAAAAAAGAAAGTGAAGTCAGGCAAAACTATTTGAAAAAGTTTGCAGACCTTTTAGGAATAAGAAAAGCGGCAAAAGTTTTTATTGCGGAAGAGAAATTCAGAAGACTATTGCTGGACCGTCTTAAATCTGATCGCGGAGGTCCACCGCCACCACCAGGTGACAGACCTTAAACAAACAATTGATAAATAAAAAGAGCTTTTCTAGAAGCTCTTTTTTTCTTTCCGTGTATTTTTGAATCAAAGTATCAGATATGGATTCAAAACGTAAATCAAGATTCCTAAAACAACTGGCTCCAACAAATGACGCGCCATACTTAATCGATGTGGCCAAAGCCGAAGGTATTTATATTTGGGATCAGGACGGAAAACGATACATGGACATGATAGCCGGAGTTGCCGTCAATAATGTAGGACACAGACATCCGAAGGTCACTAGAGCCATTAAGGAGCAATTGGATAAATACATGCACGTCATGGTTTACGGCGAATATGTTCAAGATGCGGCTCTTCAGCTTGCAGAAAACCTCGCATCCATTCTACCCGATCATTTAAGTTGCACCTACATGGTCAATTCAGGTACTGAAGCAAATGAAGGCGCCATTAAATTGGCCAAACGCATCACTGGTCGGAAAGAAATCATTGCCTATAAAGGAGCTTACCATGGAGCAACTCATGGATCATTGAGCGTCAGTCATAATGAAATAAAGAAATCAGCTTTCCGTCCGCTATTACCCGGAATAAAATTTTTAACCTTCAATTCTCGAGAGGAATTATCCGCAATTACAGAAAAAACTGCGGCGGTTATAATCGAACCCATTCAAGGAGATGCGGGAGTCAGAATACCCAACCATGACTTTATGAAAGCCTTGCGAAATCGTTGCGATCAAACGGGAACACAACTCATCTTTGATGAAGTTCAAACAGGAATGGGAAGAACAGGTAAAAACTTCGCGTTTGAGCATTTTAACGTCGCACCTGACATCCTTACGTTAGGGAAAGCGCTAGGTGGAGGAATGCCAGTCGGTGCATTCATCTCATCTCACAAAAACATGCAATTACTTACCCATAACCCTATGCTAGGACACATCACAACTTTTGGAGGTAATCCTGTGATTGCAGCTGCTGCTAACGCAACGGTTGAACTTATAAAATCAGAAAAATGGGTAGAAGAGGCAGAATCAAAGGGACTAGCATTAGAAAAACAATTAATTCAATCTCCAGAAATCAATGAAATCCGCCGGGCTGGACTCATGTTTGCTATCGAAATGGCAGATTTTGATAGGGTAAAAAAAGTGGTTGACTGTTGTCTTGAAAAAGGCTTAATTGGCTTTTGGTTTTTATCTTGCCCCAATAGTTTCAGACTCTCTCCTCCCCTCTCAATTACCATGGAACAAATCAAAGAGGCTGGTAAAACTATTATCGAGGCGATTAAGGAAACAGCTTGACCTAAACAACTGTTAATCTTTCATAATTTAAGTTTGAGAATACACTTCATCCGTAACTTTGCCTAACAGCAAGCGTCCCACCCAAAACTTAAAACAATAAAATGATGAAGTGTATTCAACTAATAGCCGTATTGGTTATGACTAACCTGACTTATGGTCAAACAAGCCTTTCCGGAAGAATTATTAACGAAGCGTATGAACCCATTCCATTTGTTAAAATGGGAATCATAGCGATGAATTTAGCAACGCTAAGCGACGAAAATGGTCAATTCACTATGGACTTGAGAGGTGCAGAGATCTCGAATCAATTCATCAAAATCGAACATGTCGGTTATAAAGATACGAGTGTATCTGTCCTTCATTTATTATTAACGGATAATCAAATCATTTTAAAAGCGCGCGATAGAAAACTTGAAACGATTGAAATTAACACCACAGAAAAATCTGATGATATCTGTCTTGGCAGTGGGCATTTCGGCATGTCAGCATGGTTGCTTCTAGATACACTAGGTACTGGTGAGTCTTTTGCGCTATTAGTGGACAATACGAATAGTCTAAACGATACCATGAAGTACTATGCTAAGAAAGTAGAATTAGGAATGGGTGAGATTAAGGATTGTGAACTCCGGTTTGGACTGCGAATTTTTGCTGTTGATAGTTCAACAGGACTTCCTGGCCAAGATTTATTGCCCACGCCAGTAATTAAAACTTTTGAGATTAAAGAGCGATTTTATCATCTTGATTATTCGATTCAATTTGATATTTCCGATTTTGGCCTTGTCATTGAGCAACCTGTTTTTATAGTTATAGAACACTTTCAACTGGATAGTGAACGAGACGAAACAAAGGCATTTCTTGATGAATACAAAAAGAAGCATCCTCGACTTGTTTTGTTGAAGGAAACAGTAAAAGATGGGGATACTTTGGAGTTTGAGTCATACATGTTTATCACTAATAAACTACCCATACCCGCTATATCCAGAGCAAGATCTAAAAACGCAGTGAAAAACAGCGTGGTATTGACAAAAAGTTCTACCAACACCCCTTGGAAGCCTATGCCCTTTGTACCCGATTTTAGAATCTGTGGCGCAATACTTAATCAATAAAGTTCTTATCTATCCCTTCTACGCTCGAAAATATCGAAACGTGAAGGCAATAGTTGGCGTGGCCAATGATTATCATACGTTTCACAATCAGCTGTTTCGAGGAAAGGATCTAGATCAACTCTCAATACTTCTTTTTTAAAGAAGAAGATTTTCGAAACATTCTCGTCATTCTTTTTCCATATTTCAGCCGGTATCTTGATTAATTCTGTGGTTCCATCCGTAAATGTGAACTGAATAATCAATGGCATCACAAGACCTCCCTTATTTTCAAAATCTAACTGATAAAATTGATACCCCGAATTAAGCAATTCTTTGTCCTCTTCTGAAAGCTCACCCAAAAAGTTCTCATACGCCTCCTTATCTTCAGCTGTTACTGCATAAATATCGCGCGTATTGTACTCATCATCAAGGGATGGAACTCGCTCATTTTCGGTTTCTTTGATTTGCTTTTTATTGCGAATTTCTGAAATGTTTTTATTCTCCATTTCATTTAATTCTTTTTCAAATTGAGTTTCAACTTCAGGGTTATGTGTATCTAAAGTAAACCATTGCACATTTTCAAGACCAATGTCAACATGATCATTGGTATAAAACCATCCTCTCCAAAACCAATCTAAATCAACACCACTTGCATCTTCCATTGTTCTGAAAAAGTCAGCCGGTGTTGGATGCTTAAACATCCAGCGTTCTGCGTATACCTTAAACGCATAATCGAATAACTCACGACCTAGAATCGTTTCGCGTAAAATATTTAAAGCGGTTGCCGGTTTACCGTAAGCATTATTACCAAACTGGTAGATCGACTCTGAATTCGTCATGATTGGAGAAATAAAACTTTTATCCCCTTTCATATAATCAACAATCAAATGCGCTGGTCCCCGGCGTGATGGATAATCACGCTGCCACTCTTGCTCAGTCAAAAACTGTAAGAATGTATTTAAACCTTCATCCATCCACGTCCATTGACGTTCGTCTGAATTGATGATCATAGGAAAATAGTTATGTCCTACCTCGTGAATGATGACTGAGTGCATTCCGTATTTCGTGCGCTCGCTATACGTGCCATCCGCATTAGGACGTCCGCCATTAAAACAAATCATCGGGTACTCCATGCCAATTGAATTCGCATGTACAGAAATTGCAACCGGATAAGGGTAATCAAAGGTATGCTTTGAGTATGTTTTAAGTGTCTGTACAATTAGGCGCGTGCTGTACTTTTCCCAAAGTGGATTTCCTTCCTTTGGGTAATATGACATGGCTAGCACCTTTTTTGTTTCTTGCTGAACAGATTGTGCATCCCACATAAATTTACGAGATGAAGCAAAGGCAAAGTCACGAACGTTTTCAGCTTCAAAAATCCAAGTCTTCGTTCCACTTGCTTTTTCTTTTTCGTTGGCTTCAGCTTCTTCTTGAGTAATAATCAAAACTGGCGCATCAGCCTCTTCAGCTTCTTCTAAGCGATTTTGCTGTTCTTTTGTAAGAACCTTGCTTGCATTCTGTAGAACTCCTGTAGCAGCTACGACATGATCCGAAGGAACAGTAATCTCTACTTCATAATCACCAAATGGGAGGGTAAACTCACCCGAACCTAAAAATTGTTTATTCTGCCAACCTTCTACATCGTTATAGACACACATTCTTGGAAAGAACTGGGCAATTGTATACAGATAATTGTCTTCCTCTTCGAAATATTCATAACCTGAACGACCACCGATTTCCATACGGTTGTTGATATTGTACCACCAATCTATTTTAAACGAATAACTTCCTCCATTTAATAAAGCTTTATCCAAATCGATTCGCATCATTGTTCCGACTATCGTGTATGGAATCTTCTTTCCAGAAGCATCTGTTACCTTTTCAATATTAAAACCACCTTCAAACTCGCTGGCAAGCACCATGCGCTTTAGCCCCCACGGCGATGATATCGATCCTATTGAACTTGTTCGACTCAATTGTCCATCGGAGCCAGGTTTTCGAATATTCTGATCCAACTGCAACCAAAGATATGTTAATGGATCTGGTGAATTATTGATGTACGTTATGGTTTCTTCCCCTGAAATACGTTGGTTTTCGTCATCCAACTTGATCTTCATTTTGTAATCTGCCTTTTGCTGATAATACTGAGGCCCTGGTGCCCCCGCAGCGTTGCGATATACGTTAGGTGTAGCCAACTCTTCTTTAAGTTGTTTGAACTTATTATTATTCAAATTATCCTGAGCATTTAAAGATAGACTCAAGAAAATTATGGGCAAAAGCTTTATAATATTCTCCATGTGATTATTCAAATTCGATTTTTCCATCTGGTTTCAAGGGCACTAAAGTTACACTTTTCGTTTGGTCTTTGTACGCGTAATGCACAATATTTTGTTGTTTAGGAAACAACTCAAACAATACTTTGTTTGTTATTGAAATGGCTGAGGGGTTTAATACATTGGTGAATGTAAAATATACAAAGAGTTCACCTCTCATAGTTATTTCTTTTCCAATATAATTTGGCGTTGCTTGCTGACCGTCGGATTTAACTACTACATTCCGTGCAAGGTAAGTTTTTAAATACCGACCAACCTCTGAGCTATCCGGCTCATTTTCTAAATCAATCGATCGCTGAAATTTATTGGCTAACATATCTTCAACATCGTGCGCCGTCAGCTTCATTGAGCCTTCAATACGCTTATTTTCTGCATCCCAAGCCAAGTCGGCGATTGAAACATAAAATTTATGGCTCCAACCTATGGCCGAAACACCAATAAATAGCAGTAATAATAAGTTCTTCATTCTTTTAACGTTTTAAATACTTATCCGGAATTATTCTCAAATAATGGTAATCCCTATAATTTAGGACAGGTAACGAGCCATCATAAGCTGGTCACTGAACAATAACCGATTCATCTGTAAACAAAATTCGATTAGGATCAATCAACTGGTAAGCCATTAATTCTAGCAACCGTTTTTGACTTTCCCATAAACGTAAATAGGCTATAGATTTGTTCGATAATTTTTCGTCTAATTCAATTTCAGACGCACTTGACTCCATCCGTAGCTCCACATAACCGTACTTATGCACCATTTTAGCTAAATCAGCTACAAAGCGCTGAAGTCCGAATGCGCCTTTATCTATTCCGTTAAAATAAAGGTCAAAATTGACTTGATAAGGTGATGGTGTTACTACACGAACATCTGAACGATGATGAACAAGTGGAATCATATTGATATAATTTAATTCATCCATATTCAATTTTAATTCCCCAGCTCCATCAAAACGTGGTCCCCTTTGGTTCAATTGTAAAATGATTTCCAATTCGGTATTTGCCTCTACGCTATATCGTCTAGACAAATAAATCTTTAGTTCTTTTAATGCTTCTTTCCAAGTTTGACCTACCCCATCTTCAGTATGAACATAACCGCAGTTTAACAATAACTGAACAGGGTTCTCCGCTCTGGCATTTAAAATCAAACTATTCCAAAAATGTAAGAAATCACGACTATTGGTATCTAAACTCAATCCAGGTTTAAAAAACTGTCGATAAGTCGGCAGCAAAGGAGGAATAACTTCTTCGGGTTTAATAATATATTTGAGATGTTCCAGCGGTTCGCGATCGGCCTGATCCCAAAGCAGGAAATTGTATTTATCGTCAGGCTGAATGATGGATGCATCAATCGTTATGCGTACATCCTTAGGTTTTGCTCCCGTCCTTTCATTAATCTCTTTTTGGATAGCTTTTCTGACTTTTTTAGCTGTTTTAGCACGAACTTTATCACTCTTTTTCCAAGGCATATGAATTTGACCTTCTAAATCTAACTCACCGCTTAAAAACAATTTAGATTCAATTGTTTCAAAATTTATCGCATCCAATATCTCTTCCACTTCAGGCAGGGCAAAACGCTCATATTCCATCAACATTTTTTCCTGTTTGACATTTTCAGTCGCGGAAACTTCAATCTCGCTCTCCATTAAATTTGGTGCATCAAAATTATTTGAATATAATCGCATTGCCCCCGTTGCCCATGACGGTAAACTATCCGATTCAATGATGTGCGGTTCTTCAAAAAACACCGTGGTATTGGCATAACCTCTTTTATTAAAGGCAAATTGAACCTTCTTTCGGAGATGCTCTAATTGTGGAGCAATTTGTTCAACTGCCCCTTGATCAGCAACAGAAACATCAATCCCTATCGTCGTGAATTGATAATAGTCAACCTCATAAGTTAAATCATTTACAAATGTTTCGAGGTAGGACAAATTAAAATATGATGTATCATACCATGTAATTGGATAAAAATAAATAGGAGCTACTTGATAATCCTTTAATTCACCCGCAACTTCTCTTCCAGTAAAGGATTCTTGAATAACATTACCTAAAATTTTCAGATAGAATTTATGCCGATCAGTTACCCCCGCTGGGGTTGTTAATTCAATACTTTTGACAAATAAACCCGGTCTGTTTTTCGGATCATATTTTACGTCTAAACTAACGGAAGATCGAGGCATAATCAACGTATCTTAAGCTAGAGTTGCCGTGCAACCACATGAAGTCACAATATCAACAATACTAATCGTATCGGAACGATAAGGGTTAAACAACTCAAATTGAATGGTAACCGGACCAGATTTTTCGAAGATATCACCTAAATCTCGGACAGGTTCTTTGACTTGAATCTGACCATAGAGGTTAACAGATGCACCTAACAGCATGAAAACGATCAATGACCTCAAAGCAAAAATATGAACCTTCTTCTCCACCCCTAAATGATTTTATCCACCTACCGAAATCCACTGCATCAAAATTGTACAGAGAATGGCGCCGAATGTACCAACCGCATATCCTAAAACAGCTAGTAAAACACCTACAGGTGCTAAAGATGGACTAAATGCTCCGGCCACGATCGGAGCAGATGCTGCTCCTCCTACATTAGCCTGACTACCAACAGCAACAAAGAAAAAAGGTGCTTTAATAAGCTTCGCCACAACAAATAAGAACAAGGCATGAATGAAAATCCAAATCAAACCGATTGACAATAAGAATTTAAATACCCCCCAATTGGCCACCAATTCCATGATGTCCATTTTCATACCAATCGTCGCCACTAAAACATATAAGAAAACACTACCCATTTTTGATGCACCTACCCCCTCAAAATTTCTGAATTTTGTAAAAGATAAAATCACTCCAAAAATCGTTGAGAACACCACCAACCAAAAGAATCCACTTCCAAAAGAAACCATAAGGTCTGCAGCAGTATCTTTCCAAGTGCTTATATCCTCAAAAGCAATGCCTTGACAAGCCATTTCAACACTATAAGGCGTGCGCATAGCATTTAAACCACTGTCAATAAAAGGCGCTAAATTATCAGATAATAAATGAGCTAAACCAACCAATCCGAAGGTAATACCAAGCATAAAAATTAAATCCTGAAAAGCGGCGACACGGGAAACACTGGCTTGGAAGTTTTCCATTTTTTGTTTTAACGCCTCAATCGCAGAATCGTCAGCCTTAAAGAACTTATTAATCCTTTTATTCATGCCCGTTCCGAAAAGCAAAATGGACATGAAAATATTCGCAACAAATACGTCAACTACAATCATTGCTGAGAACAGCGTATCGCTTGCTCCGTAGATCTCTTTCATCGCAGTTTGATTAGCACCTCCACCAATCCAAGAACCTGCAACCGTTGACAACCCTCTCCAAATCTCGCCCTCCAGCACCTCAGGTGCGATAAGTGAAATCAACCACAAGGCTAACGGACCGCCGATTACAATACCTACGGTTGCGGTAAAGAACATGATAATCGCTTTTGAACCTAAACGCTTAATGGCGGGTATATCAATACTCAAACATAATAAGACTAAACTGGCAGGTAATAAATAACGCGAGGCTATGAAATAGAGACTTGATTCTTCAGAAGATATAATACCGGCAGAATTTAATCCCGCTGGAATAAAATAACAGAGCAATAAAGCAGGAACAATACGATAGAACTTTTTTAATCCCGGGTTAGAGCTGCTCGCTGTTCGGAAAACGATGAATAATACAATCATGAGGACACCAAAAACAGTGGCATCATTCATAATCCAAGGCAGGCTTGACTTTATCTTGAAGGTCTTTGTTACTTTGTTTCGATCATCACAAGCGTCACAAGTATCCCAAACGGTTAACGTATGGTCTCCACGCTTCGGTTTGTAGATAATCGCAGCATCCGTGGTTAAATCAGTCGTATCCCCATCATACAAAACAATGGAGCTATCCATATCTGTAAAGGTTATTTTTAAGGCTGGTGTTTCCTCTTTGTAATAGAGCGATTCTAAATCATTAAAGTCTACCACATGGAATAAGGAGTCTACATCTGCACCATTCGCTTGGCGCATTTGGGCAAAGCCCGATACAGTTAAAAATATAAAAGCAATTAATGTCAAAAATCTTTTCATGTGCTCTTGCTAAAATGGATTAATAAGGACCTACAATGCAGGCTAATAAAGCCGTGGATAATACATTTTCTCCTGAAACAGTGAATAATAAGTCGGTCGGAAAAGTAGAATCTCCTCGATAAATTTTATCATCCTCGAAAGTTAAAAGACAATTTGTTGAGAACGTAGAATTACCGCGATACACTTTTTCATCTTCTATTGTATACAAAACGTCAGAAGAAAAGGTTGAATTACCCCGATACACTTTATTGTCTTTCACGGTGTATAAACAATCAAAAGCCATCGTTGAACGACCTAAAAACACTTTATTATCAGAGATTGTATAATAAATCACTGGATTAAACCGATTCTCTCCGTGATAAACCGTTCCGTTTTGTATCGTAAAGGCGATATCACTATCAAAGCGTCCGTCTCCTTTGTATAAAAAAACTTGTGCAGATACACTAAGTGAGATCAGGCAAAGAATAAGTAAGATTCCCTTTTTCATGGATTCAAAAATAGCAAAAATTAAGCCAGACCTAAGGAGATATGGAACAGGTTCTAAACGAGTTTTGCACATTCAATTGAGATATTCATTAGATTTGCGCCAAATAACTGGAAAAATGGCAAAAATCATATCAGGAATACAGCAAATGGGAATCGGCGTTCCAGACGTTCAGGAGATTTGGAAATGGTATCGTGAGATGTTTGGTATTGATGTGCGCATGTTTGAGGATGCAGCAGATGCTCCTTTAATGACGCGTTACACTGGAGATAAAGTTCACAGTCGCACAGCGACACTTGCTTTAAGCATGGAAGGTGGCGGTGGATTTGAAATCTGGCAATATACAAGCAGACCAACAGAACGTGCAAATTTTGCTATTCAGTTGGGTGATTTAGGTCTGTATGCCTGCAAGATTAAATCTAAAGATGTCAAAGGCAGTTATGCTTATCACCTATCAAAAGGAGTTACGATTTTAGGTGAATTGAGTCAGACGCCGACTGGTGAATGGAATTATTTTGTTGAAGATCCGAACGGTAATATATTTAATATCGTAGAAGGGACAGGATGGTTCAAGGATACCGGTCACCCAGCAAAAACTGGTGCCGTTGGCGGAACGATAATCGGAGTAAGTGATATGGAAGCTTCTTTAAAGCTCTACCGTGACGTATTGGAATATGAAACGGTTGAGTATGATGAGACTGGAGCTTTTGATTGTTTTAAAAGTCTATTGTCTGGTGAGCGCCAATATCGTCGTGTTTTATTATCGCATAAAGATGACAGAGAAGGCCCTTTTAGTGAATTACTGGGTCCAACCCGCATCGAATTAGTGCAAGCACTTGATCGTACGCCACGAAAGATTTTTGAAGATCGTTTCTGGGGAGATTGGGGTTTTATCCACCTTTGTTTTGATATTCAAGGTATGGAAGAGTTAAAAAAAGATTGCGAAGCTGCAGGATTCCCATTTACAGTAGATTCTGGCGACACCTTTGATATGGGCGAAGCTGGAGGAAGATTTTCTTATATCGAAGATCCAGACGGAACATGGATTGAATTTGTAGAAACACACAAAGTACCGATCATGAAAAGTGTAGGATGGTATATTAACCTGAAAAAGCGTGACCCACGTAAGCGTCTACCAAAATGGATGTTGAAGACGATGGGAATGAATCGGGTGAAGTAATGAACTCTATGCAGGGTGCGGTTTCAACTTAGATATAAGGTTGTATTCTTTTGCGTTCTCTGTTGATCATCTGTTTCCTAATTCTTCCTGTTCTCTTTTTCAATCAAATAAATGGTATCCCCAGAGGTTTCAAAGATTAAGTTTGGAGGAATAGAAAGTTCAGGTTGCTCTTTTTTCGGTATTAGAAAATTGAATTTGCCGTTTAATAAATAAGTGCCAATAATTACAAAAGCTGAAACAATCAATAATTGTGCATTGCGAGACGGTTTTATAACTTCCTTCTTTTGTTCTTCAGGTAAAAGTTCATTTTCAGCATGAACAACTGAATAACGTAAACTTCTTTTTTCATATTCATCATGGGATCCGTTAGACCGCTCTTCTAATTCGCGGTCATACCACTCGCTATTATCAATGGCTGCATACCCTCGATCTGTTAAAAAGTATACATCAGGATTATCCTCTCGTTCTATTAAATCATTAGCAAGCAAATACTCAATCAATTCTTCCCGAATTTGTCTTGGCAAAAAGTCTTTAGCACGAATACCATCGTTTCCGTTTTCTTCGATGGCTTTTAGATTTGTGTTAATATGTTTATTGGCAAGCTTCAAAGTCTTTTAACATCCGAAATTAAATTGCTTCTCCAAATGTTCAAGATCCATTTCCTTGTGTTTTGGATGATCTTTGCGCATTTTAATGACTTTCCATTTCCCATACACTAATTCGAGTTTGTAAAGCATATGAAAAGTAAATTCCACCTCGGCCTTTTCTCCCCAATTTCTCGTTTCAATTCTCTTATTAAACAATAACCGCTTTCGCTCTTAAAAAATGGTCTAAGACTACCAAAGCCGCCATGGCGTCTACAATAGGCACGGCGCGCGGCACGACACATGGATCGTGTCTTCCTTCACCTTTAAAATCTACGGCCTCACCGTCCGTATTTATAGTTTTTTGAGATTGCATGATGGTGGCAACGGGTTTAAAAGCTACTTTAAAATGAATATCTTCTCCATTTGAAATGCCGCCTTGAACACCTCCTGAAAAGTTCGTTACGGTGACCACTTTGCCTTCTTTTTCAACAAAAGCATCGTTATGTTCGCTTCCTTTCATTTCTGCAGCTGTAAAACCTGAACCGATTTCAAATCCTTTTACCGCATTGATGCTCAGCATTGCTTTTCCGAGATCGGCGTGCAGTTTATCAAAAACAGGTTCTCCCAATCCAACGGGCATACCTTGAATCACGCAAGTAATTGCTCCGCCTAAAGTATCGCCACTTTTTTTAACCGCGACGATAGCTTTGTCCATCTCCACAGCACTATCAGCGTCTGGACAACGCACACGGTTTTGATCGATTAAACTTAAATTTAAATCCGTATAGGGTTTATTCACTCTAACGGTTCCAACTTGAGAGACGTATCCGTAAATAGTTACTCCTTGCGCAGCAAGAATTTGTTGAGCAATTGCACCAGCGACCACACGACAAGCTGTTTCTCTCGCACTACTCCTGCCCCCTCCTCTAACATCCCGAATACCATATTTCTTTTCATAGGTATAATCCGCATGAGAAGGGCGATAAACTTCACCTAAACGATCGTAGTCTTTACTCTTTTGATCTTTATTTGGAATGATAAACCCAATTGGTGTGCCTAAAGTAACCCCGTCTTTGATTCCAGACAAAAACTGAACCTCATCGGTTTCTTTGCGTTGCGTGGAAATCGCCGACTGGCCAGGTTTGCGACGATCCAACTGAATCTGAATCTCTTCTAAATTCAATGCTAAATTAGCAGGGCACCCATCAATGACTCCTCCAATGGCGCCACCATGGGACTCTCCAAAAGTGGTTAATCGAAAAATATGTCCAAATGAGTTTCCAGCCATTTCTGCTTTTTTATGCGCCAATGGTTAATTGGCAAGCTTCTAATATCTTTCTAGCCTCAGCAAGTGTTGGCGCTTCCGCATAAGTTCTCAATACAGGTTCTGTACCAGAAGGTCGAATCATTAACCAACGGTTTTCATCAAAGAAATATTTAAATCCATCTAAATCTTCAACACGAGCTACTTGATATTTACCAAACATATTAAACGCTCGTTTTTTACATTGGTCAATAATCTTGCTCTTTAGCTGGTCATTGATATGCAAATCATTGCGTTCAAAAGCAAAAGGACCGACGATTTCATATACCTCCTGAATCAAGTCAGTTAAAGACTTTCCAGTTTTTGCCATATATTCCCATACAGTTAAACCCATCCAAATTCCATCACGTTCTGGAATATGCATTTTTAAGGCAATACCTCCAGATTCTTCTCCACCAAGCAGTACATCCTGTTCAGGATCTGCCATAAATACAGATATATATTTAAAACCAATAGGTACCTCAACATGTTCGAGACCATAATGATCACACATTTTTTTAATGCGTGGCGTAGACGAAAATCCTGTAACGACTTTACCTGTCAAACCTTTATATTTAACGAGATAATGAATCGTAAGCAGAATAATATGGTGCGAGTCAACAAAAACACCATTCTCATCATACAAACCAATACGATCAGCATCACCGTCCGTTGCAAGGCCACAATGAATTGTATCGTCATTTGCAATCAATTCAGAAAACTCCCTTAAGTTTTTATCAATTGGCTCTGGCGCTTGTCCTCTGAATGATGGATTATGGTCACAATGCAAGAAAGTCATATCCGGCAATAACCGTTTTAATACGTTTTGACCGGCACCATACATAGCGTCATAAGCCCAACCGAAGTCTGCATTTTTAATGAGCTCCAAGTCGAAAACACTGCGTACGCGATTTAAATAAATTTCCTCTAAATCACGATATACAACCAACCCTTCTTTTTCAGCTGTTTTTAGCGAAATCATATCCAAATTGATGTCGTTAGAAGCAGGAATAATGGATTGAATTTCATCCACCTGATCTGGCGCTAAAGGTCCACCAAAATGTCCCTTTAGTTTATAACCATTGTATGAAGGTGGATTATGGCTAGCGGTAATAACTACACCTAAAGATGCATTCATCTCTAAGGTCGCCAATGAAATCATCGGCGTAGAAACAAATCCTTTATCGGTCGTAAATACCTTAATTCCTTTATGCACAAAGATCTTCATGGCCGTTTCAACAAACATAGGTCCGCCAAAACGACAATCGTGACCGATTACCACACTCGGGTTTTCAAAATTACGTAATAACCATTCTGCAGTAGCTATACTTACGCGTGCAACGTTATCGACTGTATATTCTTTTGCGATGATAGCTCTCCAGCCATCGGTACCAAATTTAATTTTTGTCATTTCAAGTTCAATTCTATGCGGCAAATATACCTTTTTTAGGCTGATTCCATAAGGAAAATTGCATGAGGTTGCTTGAAATATTAACAAGTTTTAGGTCGACGTTTCCAGATCATTCGATCCATGCAGGAAGATAGTCGTATTCGAATTAAATTAAATTTTTGTTAAGAATTCCAAGGTATTGATATAATCTGCATAGTCAGTTAACTCTGGTGACTGCGCTTTACCAAAGGGGATATAATCTTTTCCGACAATAGCTTGAATCTCATCCTTGTGCGCATTAAGATAGGTAGTAACATCTTCTTCCTTTTCGTAGCGCTTGTAATGCAACATCCCTAAAGGTGAAGAGAGTTTCTCATCTTCCTTTAACAGCAGAAAACCATTATCTAGTAACTCTTCACGATTCATTAAATAAACGGCCTTATTGTAATCGTAATTATTGGCATATTTATTATGATTCACAATGTCTTGATAATCGAAAAAGCCTTCAAATAATCGACTCAAAATAAATTCCTTTGGAATTAAAACTTGTGTAACATTTCTACATCCTAATCCGAAGTAGGCAAATACATCTTTGCCCAACTCTTTGATTTCGTCCTTCGTTTCATCCCCTTTTAACACAGCAATAGAATGTCGATTTTTACGGATAATGTTCGGATAACGTCCAAAATACGATTCAAAATAATTGGCTGAATTATTGCTACCCGTCGCAATAACCGCATCAAAATCGGTCAGCTGCGCTTCTCGGATTTCAACCCAATTTTTGATTTCCGGATTAATAGCGATCATCAATTCGAACAAGGCAGGAAATAATTGTCTATCATCAGAGGAAAGTTTGATTAACGCCTTATTGCCACTCATGAAAACCGATAAAAAGTCATGAAAACCAACTAAGGGAATATTACCAGCCATAATAATAGCAACGTTCTTTGCATCGCCCTCTTTGGCATATGGGCCAGCCCATTCGGTTAATGATTTTTCATCTAACCATTTCGAAATTCCATCAAAAGCATCTCGAACGGCTGTTTCAGTAAACCAGCCATTGTGCACGTGCACTCGGCGCACCACATGCTGCATCTGATCATACTGCTCTTTTGTAATACCCATCTCATCAACAGACCATTCATTATCAATTGATAAATGATGCATAACCTTACCTAATTGCGCCATAAGCGCCACTCTTTCAAACAATTTCATCTCTCAACCGTTATGTATTTGAATTTGTAAAATTGACTCTTTTTAACAACTTACTGTAGAAAGAACTAGTTTAAATTTCATGTTAAACTTCTATTTATTACAAATTCAATACTGTATATTTGCAAAAATAACGAATAGAAACAAACAGCAATGGCGATTATTATAACTGACGAATGTATCAATTGTGGGGCGTGTGAACCAGAGTGTCCAAACAACGCGATTTATGAAGGTGGTGCAGAATGGCGCTATTCAGACGGAACTTCTCTAACAGGAATGGTAACTCCACCTAATCAAGGTGAAACAGATGCTGATGCAGAAAATGAACCTGTAGATATGGATGTTTATTACATCGTACCAACTAAATGTACTGAATGTGTTGGCTTCCACGAGGAGCCTCAGTGTGCAGCGGTTTGTCCAGTAGATTGCTGCGTGGATGATGAGGATGTTCGTGAAACAGAAGAAGAGTTATTAGCCAAGAAAGACTTTATGCACCTGTAATACTTAGTGCTGCTTCGATTCTGACAATCTTCTGATCCATTGTTTTCTGCTGACATTAGGTCTATTTTAAGAATACTTTTCTAGCTTTTTCTTGACCTCTGCGTCCATTTAATTCACATATTTTTGGTATTTTCGGCGCATGGATACAGCCGATAGTCGCAAGAAAATAGAAGTTTGTTTTAGTCCTTATCTATTTCCACTCTTTAAAGACGAATTTGACATTATTGTAGTAATTGATGTACTTCGTGCAACTTCAGCTATTTGTGCAGCATTTCAAAACGGTGTAGAAGGATTGATTCCAGTTTCAACAATTGAAGAAGCAAGAGCATATCAAGAAAAGGGTTACCTTGTCGGAGCAGAGCGAAAGGGACAAATCGTTGAAGGGTTTGACTTTGGTAACTCACCTTACTCTTACCTTAAGCCAGAATTAAAAGGTCAAACAGTTGTATTGAGTACAACAAACGGAACAAAATCAATTCATATTGCCAAAGAAGCAGGACAGGTTGTCATTGGAGCATTGTCAAATTTAGATGTGCTTTGTCAATGGCTTGAAAAGCAAGATAAAAACATTCTTTGCCTCTGTTCAGGATGGCAAAATAAGTTCAATTTAGAAGATACAATTTGTGCTGGAGCAATATTAGATCATTTGCTAAGCTCAGGACAATTTCACTCTGAAGAGGATTCTTCAATTGCGGCTAAGTATCTTTATCTAAGTGCGAAGGATAATATCTTTGGGTATCTTAAGGCTTCATCTCATCGCAGACGCCTTAAAAATCTAAATCTTAACGAGGATATCAAATACTGTCTTACTCCTAATCAAGCGCCTGTTATTCCTGTCTTAAATGGGGATATTTTGGAGTTGGTTGATATCGAGGTGAAAGTGTAATTTTAATCTACCTTCCCGCCAACATATATATTACTAACACTTGTATCGCCAAGAACCGTTTCCGCATAACGCAGACTATCATTGAAGAAAGTTAGACTGTATAGCTTTTCTCCTGCTTGCCATTCATAAGGAAATGAAGGCTCAATAGAATCAATATGAATCAGATGTCCTAGAATGTAGACTTCTTTTTTCTCTTTATAGACTTCGATTAAATAACCTGGAGTGATTGTGTATTCATTCAATCCTCCATCTACCCACTTACGGATAGCTAGTTGACATTCATACTGACCTTTATAGGATTTAAATTCTTTACGGTCACAGCCAAAAAGTAATAACGTAAAAAATAGGATCGTTGTATATACAATGTGGATCACAATTGTATAACGCAATTGAAAGGTAAAGTGTTGCTAAAAAAACAAAGGTTTTTAGAACTCACGCGGCACAACGCATCTGATATAAACAATTTCACCTAAACCACAAGTGCTTGCACCAGCTGATTCTTTATGCGAAATGAAGACTAAGTCTCCATCTTCAAACTTTTGAAAATCGCTTAAATTAGTCGCTTCTAGATAAGTACCATCATCCTCTAATTCGAACACAAGACCACATATATCTGAATCTGAAAAGTCACGGACAACTGCTTTCTCTGAACGAGAACAACCGTTATTCTTGTTGCATGCTGTTACACCTAGAGTAACTAGTGCAAAAAAAGCTAATACATATTTCGTTTTCATCTCCTACAATTTGCTGTAAATATACGAAAAAGGCAAATAAAGGTTACCATCCAATCTTAATTGTCCTAAAAGATGGTAACCTTCAGTATAATCTAACTATCTACTTTGTCTTCCTGTTTTACTTCAACCCATTGTCCTTTTGAGCGGGCATAAATTGAATGGTCATACATGGCCTCTACCACTATTCCCGGTAGATAAAACTTACCGAGGTAACTCGAATTCAATTGCACTTTAAAGGTCTTGGTCTGGTTTCTGTTCAAATCGAAGTATGTATACAAACGATCATCACGAATATCCTGATAAGTGAAATAGGCTGACTCATTCGAATTAAACTCATCCATGCGATTATTATGAATCTCCCATCCAGACGGAACGATATGACTCAACGCCAATTCGCGTAAATTACCTCTGGTTCCTGGATTACTGACTTTTATCTCCGCATAAAAATCTTGACCCTGTTCTAATTCATCAACACTGATGAGGCGATTTTTCATATCAAAATAACGAACAGCCATTTGGATATTACGAGCAGTTGCTTCTTCATTTCCACCAAGAGGCACCCCTTTCGTTATCAACCGCACATACAAGACTCCTTTGCCTCCATTTTCGACTTTAACGGATCTGCCATCCTCTCCTAAATCGAAATTAACTAAGTTGACTTCGGTATCTCGCTTACCTCGCTGACCATTCACCTCGAAATTAAACTTGAGATTTTCTTCAGCTTTATTATTTCCTAAAAAGCGACTGACCGCCAATAAAGAATAAGCTGTCGCTTGGGTGTTCATCCAACGATCTTCATTCAATCGGTTCGCTATTTTTCTTGCCATTTCGGCACCAGCTGTTTTCATGTTTAATAAAACCAAGGTCTCTAAAATCATGGCCTCATCTCTCGCGTTTGAACCGAACGTATAAGACAACTCAACATATTCAGGAACAGTACGACTGACATTTTTCACCAAACCAAAAGCTGCTTCCCGTTGACCAGCTAATTTATAGGCTGCCGCCAGACGCCATTTTGCCGGTATAGACAAGTCCCCTCTTTCTCTCAATCTATTCATCAATCCTAACTCTGGTTTACCTGCTAAAGCCAATGTGTATAGACGGTAAGCCTGTGTTAAATCATTGTATTGTGGACCATCTACATTTTGATTCGCTTTATTCCATGATTTCGCCTGCTTTTTCTGAAATTTTAACCAGCCATTTTTCATAGTTTTCGGTATGGAATACCCTTTCTTTTCGGCTTCAAGCAAAAAGTGGCCTGCATAATTAGTTCCCCATTCACTACTATAACCGCCACCTGGCCAATAAGCAAAACCTCCACCTGTTTGTTGGAATAATTTTATTCGATCGATCGCGTTGTTGATATTCTGTTGAATCGCCATCTTTTTAGAGGCATCCACATCCGTTAATTCATCCAAGAACAATTGTGGAAAAACAGAGGATGTTGTTTGCTCAATACAGCCGTGTGGATACTTAATCAAATAATCTAAACGTCTACCGAGATCGAGAGGTGGAAAGTTTGAAACCTCTAAATAAGCCTGATTCGTTCCACCTACACCAAAGTAATCTACGTTTGCAGAAAATGACTCTCCGGCATTCAGCACTTTTTCAACCGTTTTTGTCTGTTCCATATTTGGCGTACGAACATCCAATTCAATATCGTATTGAGCTTTATGTCCTCCACCCGTGGCAATAATACTCACTTTGGCTATTCCCGTTTCTTCTGCAACTCTTAAATCAAAATTGACAATCTTATCCCCTTGTTTTGAGAATTTGACACGTTTAGTTTGTGCTCCGTTAACCGCCAATAGATCATTTGTCTTAATCGTAACGGAGACATCATTAACACCTTTTTCCATCGCAAAGATATTTGCAGGAAGTGTCACTTGCTCTCCTGGTCCAAGTACCCTTGGTAACGTTCCAAGCACCATGAGTGGACTTCTAACCGGAACTGTTTTTTCGGCTTGGCCATAAGTACCTTCTTCACCTGCAACCACCATCACACGAACCGAACCAACATAATTTGGAACATCAATTTTATGCGTATTTGTTGATCCATCATATTCAAAAGGCCCGATAAATCGAACCATTGGTTCAAATCGATTTGCTTTTGCAGCTTTTTTGCCGGAGCCATCTTCGTCTCCACCAATAGCAAGAAGTTTATCTAATTCTTCGGCATAAGTGCCCAAGACATAATCATACATATCCCATGTTTTTACGCCTAATGCTTCTCGCGCATTAAAATGCGACCATGGATCTGGAGTTTTAAAATTGGTCAGGTCTAATAAACCTTCATCAACAATCGCCAACGTATACGTCATCGGCTTTTTCGATTTTTCACTGACCTTGATTTCAATATACGACTCTGGTCTCAAAACATCCGGCATACTTATAATCGGTTCAACATGCGTTTCAGGATCTTCGACATAAATCGGAACGACACCATACATTCGAATCGGCAGGTCATTTGTCACCGCTTTATAAGGCTGAATCAATGTAACATGAACGAAGACGTTCGGATCCATTTCACCAGTTGTCGGAAATGAAACAGTTGTTTCTCCTTTTTCTGTATCGACCCAAAACTTATCAATAATTTTTGTCCCACTTTCTAAACTAACCAGTGCTTTACCTGCATCTGGTGTCGGAATTGAAAGTGTCACCTCTTCTCCACGTATATATTTTTCTTTATCCGTTGCAAAACTTAGCATGGTTGCGTTTTCAGAATCTTTCCGGTTAGAACGGGCGTAATAAGGCCAGTCCACATAGACTATTTTTCCTGTTGTGTGTCCTGATTCACGATCTTCAACTAAAACAAGGTATCTACCCCATTCCGGTTGATCTACCCGAAATTTAAAAGAAGCTTTGCCACCGTTGGTTTGCAATGTTTGGGTCTGAATTGGAACTGTTCCTGTTCGTGAGATATAACTTGCGACATCATTTTCATAGCTATCCCACCACCAGCGCCAAGAAAGCTTATACACCTGCACTTTCACCTCGCTGCTTACTGGTTTGCCCGTTTCACTTACGGTGACAATATCCATATAATGATTCTTGTCTGTCAATAGCGCTCCCCCATAAAGAGAACCTTCAGGTACACGCAATCCCGCATACTCAGAATAAGGTGAATACACGACCGAGGTCCTATCAATACTAAACTCTCCTCCTTTTTCGAATACTTTAGTTGTAAAATATGCTTTTAGCATTCCTGGTGCTGCATTGGTCAAGGAGATTCCATGATCAAATTTGACCTGACCAAACTCATCCAATCGACCTTCAAAAATGGTCTTACTCTCTGAGGTAAATCCTTTTATTGGATCATCGAAGACAAATCCATTGTATTTATCAAATTGCGTTCGTGTTGATTTTAAGTGGATATCCACTTTCGTTTTTAAATCACCTGCTGTGGCACCATGCAACCATTTTGATTTAAGTGTTACATTTCGACCCGTTTTATTTGATAAAATTTCATCTTCAAAACTCAAATCAACTTTTAATCGATTTGGTTTCACGCTTTCAACCTTGATGTTTTTATAGAATTTACGATTTCCGATGGTAATACGCGCGCTATAGTTACCCGTTATATCGTCTGGATGAGTTGCTGTTCTAAAATCATATAAACCATTAACAGAATGCGTAGCGATTTGCTCATCCACTACGATACCCTTTGGATTAATAAATTCAAAAACAACTGGATGCGATTCCGGTAATAAATCCTCTTTATCCTCCAACATGAAAGAGATAAAAAGACTATCTCCAGGTCTCCACACACCACGTTCAGTATAAACAAATCCTTTTACACCATGCTGAACGGTCTCTCCAGATACATCGAATTTACTCATTGAAAGCGCATCACCATCCATCAGCTTTAAGTAACCGCGCTGTCCATTTTTTTCAGCAACAACTACAAATGGTTTACGATCAAGATGCGTAATGCTCATTCCGTCACCGTCTGTAGTCGCCTCACCTAAAAACTGTTGCTGATAATCATAAAACTTAATTGAAGCTCCTGAAAGCGGTTCAGTTGTATTTAAATCAGTTAAAACAATATGCATTTCTTTATCAGCACCCGCTTTCGCTATAACACCAATATCCGAGACCAATACATTACGCGACACCATCATATTGCGATAGAATGAATCCTTGCAAGGATCATCTCGCTCTGAATAACGATACTCATAATCGTAGTCATTATAATCATAATAGTAGTAACCTGATTCCCAATCATCCTCATTCCAAGGTTCATTGACCGAGGTGAAATTAAATTGTGTCATGGACTGATCTGTGCCTTCACCTAATTGACAATCGTATAAAGAGTATTCTTTACGAGCTGATATTTTCACCCGATAAATAGCTCCTGGATCCATTTCTACATATT
>JAURQI010000009.1 GCA_030836155.1 Crocinitomix sp. | reverse complement strand
TGTCCAAATGAAATGGAAAGTGCCACCATAAAAGTTAAAGTAAAAATTAGTTTCATAGTTATTAAGTTTAGTTATACCACTAAGGTAAGAATGTTTGATAAAGAAAAAAAGGTGCACAGCTGTGCACCTTTTTTAAATGAATTTGTGTTATTGCTTGGTGATTTTAATATGAGTTGCGTTTTCTACTTGTGTTAAGGTCAATAAATAAACGCCATTGCTAAACTCTGAAAGGTCTAATAACTCTTGGTCATTTCCTGCGCCGGATAATAAAAGCTCACCGTTTAGGGCATAAATATTATAAAGATAAGCACCTTCAGCTTGTATATAAAGATCCGCATTGGTTGGGTTTGGATAAACACTTAGGTTTATTTGATTTTCACCATCAAGCCCAGCTAAATCGCCGACATAAAAGGACTGAGAAACACTTTCACAATCATTCATATCTTTGGCTATAACCAAATAAGTTCCGCTTGTTAAACCCGTTAAATCTTCAGTATCATCAAAATCTCCTGTACCGTCATTATTCCAATCAAACGTGTAGCCTGGAGTACCGCCAACCACTAATAGATCAATAGCTCCAACACCAGCTCCGGCGTCATCAGAAGTAAGAGATCCGTATGTTTCTGGCAATTCATTGACCATAACAGTTACAACTGCGTCACAATCGTCATCATTCCCTGTGGTTCCTGTATATGTATTTTCACCAAGAGCATCAGGAACAAAAGCCACTCCATCTTCAACACCCATATCCCATGTCACCGCATCACCACTTTCAGAAGTAGCTGATATCGTCACTTCTTCTCCAAAGCAAACTTCAGTTTCAGACACCGTCACAGTTAAAGGGCTGCATAATTCCGTAATGATCACAAGTCCTTCTCCAGAATTTCCTACTGAATTATCTTGATTAGCTCCTTCATTAAGGGAACCGCCGCCACCACCATTAGTCGGGTTATGGTACGAACCACCGCCGCCAGAGTAGCCGCCACCGCCGCCACCGCCAGAGTTACCACCGTTACCGCCACCGCCGAAGCCGCCTGGTCCGCCTGAACATCCTGTTCCTCCAGCACCGCCAGCTAAAAAACTTTTACCGCCTAGTCCACAAGTACCATCTTCTCCATCTGTATAAAATCCGCCACCATTAGCAGCATGCGGTGGGCCATCAGGACCTGTTCCTCCTCCACCATCTCCATCTGTACCGCCATAGCCCAAGCGTTCATCAGAACCTGTACCGAGGCCATTTTCCATACTGTAGCCGTCATTACCATTTGGTGCTGTATTGGCGTCTATACCTGGAAAAGTTGGACTTCCAACTCCACTCCAAGCTCGGCCACCGCCACCACCAGCAATAATCAACGGTTCATCACTCGCATTCACAACAAATGATCCGCCGCCGCCTCCGCTGCGGATTAATCCTTCTGTTTCTCCAACACCACCGACTAAAATCGTTAACTCTTCTCCTGGAGTAACTGTGAAATCACCGATCATAATAGCTCCTAAGCCACCGTCGTTTCCACCTTGTCCACCGCGAACTTCTATTCTAATACCTGCCACTCCGGCAGGAACAGTATAAGCGTCTAAAGCACCAGTGTAATTGAATGTTGTTGTCACTTGCGAGATAGCCGCTGAAGACAAGAACAATAAAATAAATTGAAATAATCGTATTGTTTTAATCATAGTTAAAAGTTTGGTTAGGGAGCAAAGCTAAAAAATAGTTTTTTATTTCAGCTAAATCGAAGAAGTATAATCTCCGTTATTACTACACAGGATTTTTTGATAAAGACTGTTTAACTTGATTATTGCTACTTTTGTAGAAAGAAAAATTCATATGCTGCAATCCATGACTGGCTTCGGAAAAGCCACAGGTACTTTTGAAAACAAAAAAATTACGGTTGAGTTAAAATCACTTAACAGTAAAAATTTGGATGTTTTTGTGCGAATGCCAAGTATCTATAAACAAAAGGAAATTGATTTACGTAAGCATATCAGCCAATTCTTGAACCGTGGAAAAGTTGAAATTTCCATTCAGGTAGAAGCCGCAAACGGCATTAGTGAGCAGGCAATTAACACAACCTTAATTGAAAGTTATTTTCAACAAGTACAAGGTGTGGCGAAAGAGTTAGGGCTTTCCACGGAAGAGATCTTACCTGCATTACTCCGCATGCCAGACATCTTCTCCACTGAGGCTACCGAATTAGATGATTCTGAGTGGACTGAAATCATGAAGGTAGTGGATAATGCGATCCGTGAGCATCTAAATTTCCGAGAAAAGGAAGGGCAAGAATTGAAAGATGAATTTACGATGCGCATCGATAATATTCGCAGTGCTTTTGAAGCAATTCCACAATATGAAGAGAAGCGGATTGATAGTATTAAAGAACGTATTGAGCATAACTTGGATGAATTTATCGGCACAAGCAAAATTGATAAAAATCGATTTGAGCAAGAACTCATTTATTACCTAGAAAAATTTGATATTTCTGAAGAAAAACAACGCTTAGGCAATCATTTAAGTCATTTCATTGAAACGCTCAACGCGAGTGAATCACAAGGGAAAAAATTAGGCTTTATTAGTCAAGAAATTGGTAGAGAGATTAACACCTTAGGATCTAAAAGTTATCATGCTGAAATGCAAAAACTAGTGGTAGGCATGAAAGATGAGCTTGAAAAAATAAAAGAACAGGTATTGAATACTTTATAGTGTATGGCAAAACAGGACCTGAATAATTATCCGAATGGTAAATGTGTTATATTTTCGGCTCCTTCCGGAGCGGGAAAGACAACTATTGTTCGTTACTTACTGCGCAACATACCGAACCTCGCTTTTTCAATATCAGCCGCAAGTCGGTCACCACGTGGGAGAGAAGAAAATGGAATAGACTATCACTTTTTAAGTGTTGATGAGTTTAAAAAACGCATAAACGAAGGTGCACTTATTGAGTGGGAAGAAGTGTATAAAGATAATTTTTATGGCACATTAAAGTCAGAAGTCATTCGCAATTGGGAGGCTGGTAAAACGGTTTTATTTGATGTGGATGCTATTGGCGGTTTAAACCTAAAAAAGATTTTCGGGGAAAAAGCTTTGGCTGTATTCATAAAACCGCCTTCCCTTTTTGTACTTGAGCAACGCCTAAAAAACCGACGAACTGAATCGCCTGAACAGATCAAAATTCGATTAGATAAAGCAAATGAAGAATTAAGTCATGTCGATCAGTTTGACTACAAGTTATTGAATGACAATCTCGAAAAAGCTTGTTACGAAATACAAGGAGTCGTTGAGGAATTTATATCATCTTGAGTGATACGGTAAAACATATCATCGATGGGTTCGCTGGAAAAGAAGAACAATTCTCAAAACGCGTTGGCCTTTATTTCGGATCATTTAACCCTATTCATATTGGGCATCTTATCATTGCCAATTATATGGCCCAATCGGATGATATTGATGAAGTTTGGTTTGTTGTCACACCTGAAAATCCACACAAAAAGAAAAAGAACCTTTTAGCCGATTATCACCGATTAGCAATGGTACGCATTGCAGTTGAGGACAATTCAAAACTAAAAGCCTCTGACATCGAATTTGGACTGCCCAAACCGTCCTATACGGTCTATACTTTACAAGCCTTAACCGAAAAATATCCCGATCATGCTTTCACCTTAATCATGGGTGAGGATAATTTACGATCCCTGCATAAGTGGAAAAATTATGAGCAGATTATTGAACGATTTTCAATTCTAGTTTATCCACGAGTCCAGACGATCCAAGAAATTGAAAAAGAGATCAAAATTTCAGGAGACAATAAGCTTCTTGACCTTCCGAATGTTAATATGACGGATGCGCCAATCATGAAAATTTCATCTAGTTTTATACGAAATATGATTAAAGAAGGGAAGGAAGTTAAATACTTGCTCTCTGAACCGGTGTTTAAATATCTCGATGAAATGAATTTTTATCAATAATGTATCAAGTAGTCCTCTCTCTTCATATCATTTTTATCGTCACCTGGTTTGCAGGATTGTTTTACATTGTCCGTCTCTTTGTTTATCAGCGAGAGGCTGGCCAAAAGTCACCCGAAGAACAAGCGATATTAGTTCCGCAATTCCAACTGATGTCTAAGCGATTATGGTATGGAATTACTTGGCCTTCATTCATTCTTACAGCGATTTTAGGGCCAACGCTTTTGTATCTCAATTCTGGTTTATTACAATTGCCTTATATGCACATCAAACTAACTTTTGTGCTTGGCTTGTTCATCTACCATTTTTTATGTCATTCCTTTTATAAACAGTTACAACGAGGAGAGCAAATAAAAACCGGTAATTTCTTCAGAATTTGGAATGAGGTGGCCACCCTGTTTTTAGTTGCTATTGTATTTCTGATTGTCATGAAAAATTCATTGAATTGGATATATGGAACCTTAGGTTTTATCTTATTTGGCCTGATATTGATAATTGCTATTAAGATTTACAAGCAAGTACGATCGAAAACATAATAGAATTACACACTCAATAAAAGCTGATGAAGTCGCTCAAATAATTAGCGAAACTGATCGCATATCTCAAAGATCTCAGCACACAAAAAACTGTTTAAAAGTATCCTTTTTGCTCCTATTTCCCTCGAGTAATAATTCCTAGCTTTATATTCTTATTGTAGAATCAAAAGAAAGCATAGATAGACATGGATTACACAAATATTTTAACCAATCAAGAAGGTTTAGTCTTAACGATTACCATCAACCGCCCAAAACAATTGAATGCACTCAACAAGGAAACTATTAACGAATTGCATCATGCGTTGACTGCAGCAAATCAGGATAACGCAGTAGGCGCTGTGATTTTGACTGGTTCAGGTGAAAAAGCTTTTGTAGCAGGAGCTGACATCAAAGAATTTGCTGACTTCTCGGTTGAAAAGGGGCAAGCATTAAGTGCTGAAGGACATGAATTATTATTCAATTTTGTTGAAAAAATGACCAAACCGGTTATTGCAGCCATCAACGGTTTCGCTTTGGGTGGAGGTTTAGAATTGGCTATGTCTGCGCATATTCGAATTGCTTCTGATAATGCGCGCGTTGGATTACCAGAAGTTTCTTTAGGTGTTATCCCTGGTTACGGTGGGACACAGCGTCTGGCTCAATTGGTTGGTAGAGGAAAAGCATTTGAAATGGTGACGACGGCGGGCATGATTGGAGTAGAAGAAGCTCAATCTTGGGGCTTAGTGAATCATGTTGTGCCACATGATGAATTAATGGCATTAGCAAATAAAATTGCTGGTAAAATCTGTAAGAATTCACCGAACGCTATCAGCGCTGCTATTCGTGCCATTAATGCGAACTATGAAGATGGTGTTAATGGTTATCAAGCTGAAATTGAAGAATTCGGTAACTGTTTCGGAACACCAGAATTCGTAGAAGGGACGACTGCATTTTTAGAAAAACGAAAAGCTAACTTTAGAAAGGACTAGTCCCGCAAAATTTGGGAAGAATAGATGAGTAATATTAAAAAATTAGCCGGCCAAACAGCCACTTATGGCTTACCATCCATTATTGGCAGGGTACTTAACTATTTTCTTGTTCCGATTCATACCAACACTTTTTTACCCGAAGATTACGGCATCATCAGTGAGTTTTATGCTTATGTAGGATTTTTTGTTATCCTATTGATGATGGGCATGGAGACTACTTTTTTCCGTTTTGTTAACCAAGCTGAAGATAAACTCAAAACTTTTAACCAAGCCTTTTCAATTGTCTTGGTAATCAATGTGATTTTCCTGATCGTTGTGGTCAGTTCGGCTCAATCCATTGCCAATTGGATGCAGTATCCAGACATGGCTAATTATGTGATTTTATTTGCTTTCATTTTAGTCATGGATGCTTTATCATCCCTGTTTCTGGTCAAATTAAGGTTTCATCAAAAAGCAAAAGAGTTTGCGCTGGTTCAGTTTGCTTCAATATTGACTAATATTTTATTGAACCTCTTCTTTATTTACGTCTTATTAAAGCCAGCTGATTCAATCGGTATTGGATATATCTTTATCGCAAACTTATTTGCTAGCTTAATAAAACCAATCCTCCTTTTTAAACACGTGATTCAGTATCGTTTCATCATGGAAAAAGCGCAAGCCATGAAAATGCTAATTTATGCTTTGCCACTGATGCTGGCAGGATTTGCAGGAATTATCAACGAGACATTTGATCGCATTCTTATCAAACGTTTATTGATGGGAGAAGGACAGGAATATGCACAAGCGCAAGTTGGTATTTATTCTGCAAGCTATAAACTCTCGATTTTAATCAGCCTATTCATTCAAGCCTACCGTTATGCTGCTGAACCCTTCTTTTTTGAACAGGCTAAAAAAGATGATGGGAATAAGATCTATTCAAAAATCATGACCTATTTTGTCGTTATCGTCAGTTTGATGTTCTTGGTTATTTCACTGAATATTCCAATTTTCAAATGGTTCATCCCGAATGAAGCTTATTGGGAAGGACTTAAAATTGTTCCAATCCTTCTTTTAGCAAATGTATTCCTAGGAATTTATTATAATCAATCGATCTGGTATAAGCTTTCGGACAAAACGAAATACGGTGCTTATCTAGCCATGGGTGGTGCTTTAATAACATTAGTTCTGAACCTTTTACTCATTCCAGTTATGGGCTATATGGGTTCTGCAATAACAACTTTGGTGGTCTATTTTAGCATGATGGTTGGTTCTTATATTTTGGGACAAAAACACTATCCAATTCATTATAATCTCCGTAAAGTGGCGCTTTATCTATTCTCCGCATTGGGGCTATATGGATTAAGTCTATTAATTATGGGGAATGAATTAACATTTGCTTGGAGTGACTTTATTATCAATAGTCTCTTCATACTTTTATTTATCGGACTTGTTCTCTTTGTTGAACGGCCTTTCAAACAGTTTAGGAAGGCATAAATTTATTACTTTTGAATTTTACTGCATATGGAAATAAAAATCATCAATAAATCAGGTCATGATCTCCCACGCTATGAGACCGATCTTTCTGCTGGAGTGGATCTGAGAGCCAATATCGATGAAGCCATAACCTTGGCTCCTCTTCAACGCCAATTAATTAAAACAGGATTATTCATGGCGCTTCCGAAAGGATATGAAGCACAGGTCAGACCTCGCAGTGGTTTAGCTTTAAAGAAGGGAATTACTGTTCTGAATACGCCAGGCACAATTGATGCCGATTACCGAGGAGAGATTGGCGTGATTTTGGTTAACCTTTCCAATGAACCTTTTACAGTAGAGAATGGCGAACGAATTGCTCAGATGGTAATAGCAAAATGTGAGCAAGCAAATTTTATTGCCGTAGAAGAATTAGATGAAACTGATCGAGGAGCAGGTGGCTTTGGTAGCACTGGCACTCATTAAAGAAAATAGACTATGAAAATTGTTGTCCCCATGGCTGGGCGAGGAAGTCGCCTTAGACCACATACATTAACGATCCCTAAACCACTCGTACCAGTGGGCGGTAAACCAATTGTACACCGTCTGGTTCAAGACATTGCAAAAACATGCACCGAAAAAATCGATGAA
Source organism: Crocinitomix sp. (assembly GCA_030836155.1). Lineage (GTDB taxonomy): Bacteria > Bacteroidota > Bacteroidia > Flavobacteriales_D > Crocinitomicaceae > Crocinitomix. The sequence goes on along the minus strand of JAURQI010000009.1, from coordinate 5,063 downwards.
ATTGCTTTTGTCATTGGTGATTTTGGTAAGGACGTAGAAAACGAATTAATTAAAGTTGCTGAAGAGCTTGGAGCAAAAGGCAAGATCTATTATCAGGACAAAGCATTGGGAACGGCACATGCTGTTCTTTGCGCAGCTGATTCTTTAAAAGGGCCAGTAGTTGTTGCTTTTGCTGACACGCTGTTTAAAGCAGATTTTACCATGGATGAAGATGCTGATGGCGTCTTGTGGGTAAAACAAATTGACGACCCTTCAGCTTTTGGTGTGGTGCAATTGGATGAAGAAGGTTTTATAACGGATTTTGTAGAAAAGCCTTCCACTTTTGTTTCTGATTTAGCCATGATTGGAATTTATTATTTCAAGGAAGCTGAAAAGTTAAAAACAGAACTTCAGTACTTAATTGATAACGGAATTATTAAGGGCGGTGAATATCAGTTGCCAGATGCGCTAAGAAACTTGACTAAAAAAGGTGCCAAATTCAAACCAGGAAAAGTATCGGAATGGCTTGATTGTGGGAATAAAAAAGTAACGGTGCATACGAATCAGCGTGTACTTGAATTTGACAAGGATAAGGACTTAGTATCTCCTGATCTAAACAATAAAAATTCAGTCGTCATTCCTCCTTGCTATATTGGAGAGCATGTTGTTTTAGAAAATGCTGTGATCGGACCGCACGTATCTTTAGGAAGAGGAACAACCGTAAAGAATTCAGTAGTGACCAATTCTATTGTGCAAAAGAATGCGATGATTACAAATTCTATATTACAAGATTCCATGATAGGCAATAATGCGAAAATATTAAGTCACGGTAAAGTCATTAGCATTGGTGATTATACAACAATCGAGTGATTTATAAATTACGACATATCGCTCATCACACGTTTTTTGTATTACTCATTTTTGGGTTTGGACTCAGCGCTTGTAAAAACGCTGAAGAAGTATCGCAAGGCAATATCTATACCCAACGAAAAGCATTTAAAACAATTTTTCACGAAGCCAATCTAGAAAAAATGATTGGGCATTATGAAAATGCCATCACGTTATTCGAAAGGTGTCGTTCAATGGAAGCGAATAATCCTGCGGTTCATTTCGCTCTTTCCGATCTTTATGAAAAAACAGGGAATGAAGAAAAAGCCTTATTCTTTGCTCAATCTGCCTATGAATTGCGTCCAGAAAACAAGTGGTATACCCTTCGTTTAGCTCATATTTATTATGCTCGCAATGATTTTGCTAAAACGGCAGACTTGTATCAAACCATTATTGAAGCGGAAAAGAATATTGAGCTTAAGTATACCTACACTGAAGCACTTATAAGAAGTGGAAGAATCGATCAGGCTATCGCTATGTTAAATGAAATAGAGGTTGAAACTGGACCAACTCCTGAAGTGAGTTTTACGAAATATGATCTACACTTAGAGAATGGGGATAAAGAGGCGGCAGAAAATGAATTGATTCATTTTATAGAGGGTAACGGAAATCAACCTGAGGCAAAAATTATGGTTGCAGAATTATACCTGCAGCGCAATAATATGATCGCCTCAGAAAAACTCGTGCAGGAAGTTATTGCTGAAAGTCCAAATTATGGACAGGCTTATCTTATGTTGGCGGATATTCATTTGCGTCAAGACAGACTTAACGCTGCTTTTCAGAATTTACAAGTCGGATTTAAAAATCAAGACGTTGAACTAGAACGAAAAACAGCAATTCTGGGTGGTATGTTACCCTTTACAGAAACTGGTCAGCGCGACTTTAAATTAATGCGAAAAGAAATTGGCAATCTATTTTCCATCATCAGTGACATGGCTAAAAACAACAGTGATTATCACGAACTATATGGTAATTATTGGGTTGTTTTGAATGATCATGATCAAGCTGTATTGGAATATCAGCAAGCGGTTGACCTCAACCCGAATTCGTTTGACGCCTGGTTGTATTTATTAGAAAGTCAAAAAAATATTAAAGACTATAAACGTATGCAAGAAAATGGTGAAGAAGCCATCTCTCTTTTCCCGGCTCAACCGATTTTATATTTGATGACTGGCATAGCGGCTAAAGAAAATAAAGCTTATAATCTTGCAGAAGAATGGCTTTTTCTTGGTAAGGATCTTGTCGTTAAAGACCCTCCTTTGCAATCAGAGTTTTTGTATCATCTCGGAGATATGAATTTCCGTCAAGGAAATGATAGTGAAGGGGACTTCTATTTCAACCAAGCTTTGGACACCTATGAAGGTACTGTTCATGTATATGCAGACCGTGCACAATTATTAGCTGAAGATAATCAATTGGATGAAGGCATGAACATCATCAAAAAAGGACTGACTTTTTCTCCCAAAAGCATCCTCCTTAATCAGCAATTGGGTGAATTACTCATGAAGCAGAAGAAATATAGCGAAGCAAAAGATGCGTTCTTAAAAGCTTTAGCTAATGACACCTTTAATGGAGCTATTTTAGAACAGCTGGGAGATGCTTTGTTCTTATCAGGTAAAACAGAGGATGCTGTCGAAATTTGGGAGGAAGCCATTAAAAATGGCAATGAATCTCCATTGTTAAAAAGGAAGTTTGACGATAAAAAATATTATCCTCCCCAATAGAGGAGGACACAAAAAAATAATGAAAAAGCTCTACACGAAAATAACACCAATCACCTTATTGTTCGGACTCTCTTTCGGAATGTTATCGGCCTGCGGAACCGGTAAAAATGCGCAGACAGCATTTAAAATGCAGAAAAGAAACGATAAAGAACTCATGCAATCACTCGCCGAACAAGACGAGATCGGTTATGACTTTTTTACCGTTCGAATTGGTGTTGATGTCACCAGTGAAGCCCAGAACGCTGCATTTTCATGTTATGTTAAAATGAAAGTTGACTCCGCTTTTAGTGGTTCTATAAAGAAGGCCAATTTTGTAATTGGCTCCTACCTCATCACGCAAGATTCTCTCTTTTTTGTCGATAAACTAAAAGATTGTTATATCGCCCAGCCCCTTTTATATTTTTCAGGAATGTTAGGAACTGATGTTGAATACGCGTTTTTTCAGGATCTAATTCTTGGAAAAGCAATTGGATTTGATCCCGACGGTAAATACAAACAAATTGACTCAGAAGACCATTTTATCCTATCGACTCATAAAGAAAGAGCCTACAAGAAATTAGAAAACGACCGCTTAAATATTGAAGAAGACCTCGTATTAATTCAATATCACCTTAGCGGTGAAACCATGCGTTTAGCGAAAATTGAAATGGAGGTTCCAGCTGATAAAGCTTCTATTAGTATTGAATATCTTGAACAGAAAGAGGTGAACGGTTTTATGGTTCCAGAAGAAACGCATATTAAGATCAGTCATCTGCGAGATACCGTGATGATTAAGTTAAACTATGCGACGGTTAAAATCAATGAACCACGAAGAATTCAAATAAAGATTCCAGAAGATTATAATGAATGTGAATAAGTACATATTATTATTTCTCTTCGGAATGTTGAGCCTCTCTCTTGGTGCTCAGCAAAAGGAAAGTGATCGCCTTAAAAAGCAGCAAGAAGCGCTTGAAAAGAAAATTGAGCTAACACAAAAACTCTTGGAAAGCACAGCAGAGAATAGGGAGAATCTTAGTGATAATATCAACCTAATTGAACGGAAGATACACTATCGTCAAGCACTATTGGACAACTTGCAATTGCAAGTTTCAAAATTAGAATCGGACATTGAACAAATGTCTAGAGATATCGCCATGCTCACCGCTGAGGTTGAGCGTCAAAAAGAGCAATATGCGCGCATGATCGTTCAGGCTTATAAAATGCGGAATACAAATGCATCACTTTTATTTGTGCTTTCTTCAGAATCGTTTAATCAGGCCAATAAGCGCATGGAATATCTCGAACAATTGAGTAAATACCGAGCGGATCAGATTCGAAAAATTAAAGCCAGTATCGACCAATTAGAAGCAGAAAAAACGCTGCTCTTAGAAAAGAAAAGCGAAAAAGATCAAGTCACCGCATTAAAAGCTCAAGAGCAAAATAAATATGTACAAGATCGGGAGCGTCAACGCCGAACCATTCAAGAAATGCAAGGAAAAGAGCAGCAACTCAAATCAGAGTTAGTTGCACAGCGAAAAAAAGCAAGAGAAATTGAAAGTGCCATTAACGCTGCGATCAACAAGGAAATTCTAGCAGAAAAAAAGAAGACAATATCACTTGCAAAAACAAAAGAAATTGCCTTGAGCAATAAAGGGTTTGAAGACAATAAAGGTCGATTGCCATGGCCGGTTACAACAGGCGAAATCACTAAGGGATTTGGCAAGCAACCCCATCCACTTCACGTTAACGTATTTACGTATAATAATGGCGTTGATATAACAACTGTAAAAGGGTCAACGGTTCGTGCCGTATATGAAGGAGATGTCAGCAGCGTCATTGTGATTCCCGGGGCAGGAAAAGCTGTTATTATCGCGCATGGAAATTATCGTACGATCTACTCCAACCTTCAAGAAACTTATGTAAAAGCAGGAGACCATGTGAGCGTTAAGCAAGAGATCGGGGCGCTACTGGTCAATCGATCTGGAAATTCTGAAGTTCATTTTGAGATTCGAAAGATCACGACAGATGGACAGATCAGCAATATCAACCCTACCTATTGGTTATACCGCTAAAACGATATCTTATTCCCTTTGTCTAATTGGCAATTCAAAGTCCTCACTCAATTGATAGGCTAAACAACCTCTCTTCAGATCATAATTAAAATACATTCGCTGTGTTGAAATAACCGGTGTCCCTGCTGAATTGGTTGAAGGATTCCATTTGGGCATCATACGCAAAACATGCGTTGCATTTCCAATAAAAGCATCTGCCAATTTTTTATTAAATAACTCGCGCATATCGCTAAATGGCTGCCCGTCTTCCTCACTCATCTTAACAAGTTCTGCATTTATATTTTGAATGATGCCATCCTCAGATATTTGAAAATCACATTTCACAACTGCTTCAATACCTTTGTTAGAAGCTGATTTAGGGTAACGCAAATTCTTATCCATGAAGGATTTCATGGCTATATTTCCTCCTGGAAAACCTGCT
>JAURQI010000102.1 GCA_030836155.1 Crocinitomix sp. | reverse complement strand
ACTTCTATCTAATCCACCTTGGTGATTGGGTTTCGTATTTTATGTCTGAACTAAAGAATATTGACCCTGTTGAGGTTGATGTGATTGGTTATCTTAAGGCTGAAATGGCAAAAATGAAAGGGTAACCATAGTTTCTACAAGGATCATAGATAAAAGATCAAGCACAAAAGATTAGCTCGCGTGAATGTAGTAAGTTGTTATCTCCTCAAGCAATTACACAAACGCCGATATGATAGTAAAGCTGCGCCTTAGCAATTGATGGGTTATCGCTGTTATTTTTTTACTGAGAGCAACGCACTAAAACAGGCTAAAAAGAGAGGAAGCTGTCCGTCTTTGACGGGCAGATCACCGATGTTTTCCTGTTTTAGAAGAGCAACGAGGGCGAAAAAATTCTGCTTTCAGATGTAAGTCCCGCCTAGGTGTCTTTTTTCTATCTTTTTGGACAAGCAAAAAGATTATACATACCGTAGCTTAGTTCGCGCGGATTTAGCACAACGCAATGCGTGTGCATCTTCCCGACTCTGTAATTCAAAAGGATGATAGACGAAAGACAAAAGGTTAGCTAGTGTGGATTTAACGCAGTGTAATGCGTGTGTATAAAACAACTCTATTCAGGATCAGTAAACCGTCCATCGGTCACAAAAGAGCTATCCGACAAGGAAATCAAGAACATCTTTAGATAGCCTTTTTCTTCGGTTGTCAATTGAACACCGCCATTGTCTACTTCTTTCATTAATGGATCAATGGTCGAAGAATGTTGCAAACCTTCGCTGTAATGATCAATGACTTCATCTAAGGTTTGGAAACGACCATCATGCATATAAGGGGCCGTCCAGACTAAATTTCTTAAGGTGGGCGTTTTAAATTTCCCATCATCCAACGGATTACCTGTTACTGCGCCCAATCCTTTTCCGGCAACATCTGCATCTAAGCCGTTATTATGAAAGTCATTATCCGTCCAAAGTGGATTAAAAGAATCACCATGACAATGGAAACAATCCCCTTTATCTTCACTGATAAACAAGGTAAACCCCAAATAAGCCGCTTGTTCATCTTCAAAACTCCAACCGCTACTGCCTATAGCATTGTTTGCATTCATGTATTTATCCATCGGTGAATTGGCTGTCAAAATTGTACGCTCGAATTGGGCAATTGCCTTTACCACCATTACCGAATCAATTTGCGAAGAACCAAAGGCTTTTTCAAATAAAGCCGGATATTCAGGATCATCTTGCAAAGCGGCCACTGCATTGGGCCACGTATTATGCATTTCAACTGGATCAACGACAGGGGCAAAAGCTTGGGCTTCAAGTCCCATTGATCGACCATCCCAAAAGAGACGCTCCATCCATCCAAGGTTAAAAAGTGGCATGGCATTTTTTGTGCCCGGTAATCCATCTATTCCAAAACTCACTGCTCCAGTATCACTGAAGGCAATAGATAGATCATGGCAGCTCGCACATGATTGGGTATTGTTAGCTGATAATTTCTCCTCGTAGAATAATTTTCTTCCTAATTCAACCCCTTCAACCGTCATGGGGTTATCAGCCGGAATTGGCATAGGAGGGAGGTATTTTGAAATCCGTTCGGGATATTCAATAATATAAGGCGTTGTATCACTCATAGTGATTTCAGGGTCTTTTCGACAGCTGAAAACGACCAAGACAATACCAGCGAATAATAAAAAATGCCTCATAATACAAATATACAAAATAAGCCTCCATTGTATATAACGTTTAAAACCCTGAAATCGTTTACTGGAAAATAGGTATTACCTTTGTACCACCATGCGCAGTGTAAATTATATAGATAAAGGCTTGATTGATTACAAACAATGTTGGGATGATCAAGAAGTCTTGTTCAAAGCATCAATTCAGCAAAAAATTGATAATCGTGACGGAAAGTCGGATGAAACACCTCCGAATCATTTGATTTTTTGCGAACATCCACACGTTTATACCCTCGGGAAAAGTGGAGCGGAATCTAACTTGCTAATCAATGAGGAAATGTTGCGTCAGCACAATGCAGAGTTTTACAAAATCAACCGAGGCGGTGATATTACTTACCACGGACCTGGTCAATTGGTCATGTATCCGATTTTTGATTTAGATCAGTTCTTTACAGACATTCACAAGTACATGCGCTACCTCGAAGAGGCGGTGATTCTGACTTTAAGTGAGTTTGGAATTGAGGCCGGTCGCGTGCATGGTTTGACAGGTGTTTGGTTAGATGGGGGAACACCTAATGAGCGAAAGATTTGTGCAATGGGTGTTAAAAGCTCTCGCTGGGTGACGATGCACGGAATTGCTCTAAACGTTAATTCAGACCTTTCTTATTTTAACCATATCGTGCCTTGCGGAATTGTGGATAAAGCTGTAACTTCCATGGAGAAAGAATTGGACAAAAAACTAGACATGAATGCTGTTCAAACTGCATTAAAAGAGAATATGGCCAATATTTTTGACTTTGATTACCTTTAAATAAGGGAAAGCGCGTTACTTCATGATAAAAGCGATTAAGAAAATATTCAAATGGTTTGGTTTACTCCTGCTGCTTTTGCTTATTGTAGGCAATCTGGCTATTGTATTTACAGGACGTTATTATATCTATAAGGGAATTGCCAATACATATTTACGAGGGCATATTCGACCAACTATTTACGATTTAGATGTATTTCAGAATCGTACCGTTGAAACGGCAACACCACAGTCATGGATCGAGCATCCTGAACTTGGCAGTCTTTTAATGTCAGCTGAGCAACGAGAGACGGTTGAATCATTGACACCCGCTGCATTTTTAGTGGCGTGGGGTGACACGATTATTTTCGAGGAATATTGGAACGAACACGATCAAGAAGAATTATCCAATTCATTTTCAATGGCCAAGTCGATTGTTTCTTTATTGATCGGTGTAGCGATGGATGAAGGCAAAATTCAATCGTTAGATGAACCTGTCGCGAATTATTTGCCCGAGTTTGATGATGAGAAAAAAGACATTACCATTCGCCATATTTTAACCATGAGCTCAGGCTTATCCTGGAGTGAAAGCTATGTGAGCCCGTTTTGTGACGTGGCTGAATTGTATTTCGATACCGATGATCGAGATTTAGCATTAAACCGAAGAACTATTGAAGAACCTCCTGGGCAAACTTTCAAATACAAAAGTGGAGACACCCAGGTCTTGATGTACATCCTCCAAGAAGCAACAGGCAAATCGGTTTCTGAATATGCTGCTGAAAAATTATGGAAGCCCATGGGAGCTGAAAGCGAAGCAATGTGGAGTTTAGCGAGTGATGAAAACAGTGCCGAAAAAGCATTTTGTTGTTTTTATGCCACCTCAAGAGATTTTTTACGTTTGGGTAAATTGGTTAATAATCGTGGAAACTGGAATGGAAAACAATTGGTCAATGCCGCTTATGTAGATGAATTTGCCAGTTTGGCGCCATTAAAAAAGGGCAATGGAAAACCCAACCAAGTTTACGGTTTTCAATATTGGATTTACACCGGAATGCCTTACGAAGTAACCTATTTTAGGGGGATGTCAGGACAATATATTATATCAATTCCTGACAAGGATTTGGTGATTGTGCGAACGGGATCCGGCACTTTACCTAATTGGCAGAATACCGAAACAAAAGTGGATGATGCCTTAGAGGGTCATTATCAAGAACTTCCAGCCTATATCGCTATTGGCATGAGTTTATATGCGCAAGCGGGAGGCAATTAAAAGCTTCAATTAACAGCAGGCAACCATTCTATTCATTATTTTTGTCACCCCACACTAAAACATTTATTTGAAATTTTCTAAAATGAAAAAGTATTTATTTGCGCTTATCGGTTTATTAATGATTCAATCTGTCAACTCACAATTGAAGTATGAGAAAAGAATTGAATTCGAATTAAAAGATGGTTATGCAGATGAGAAAATCTTCACTTTTGGTGAGAGAGGATTGTTGATGCGCTCTAAAAAAATCGAACGGGTCGAAAATGATGAAGAATGGAAGTTTGATTTTTATTCAACGGATATTACCTTGGAAACTACAAAAACATTTCGTGTTGATCGAAAGTATTATTTGGACGAAACCACTCAAATCAATGGCCGACTCCATAGTTTTTTCCGCAATAAAAAAGGTGAATATGCCTTGCACTCTATTGATTCCAAAACCATGGAGGAATTTGTGGTCAAAGGGAGTTTTCCTAAAAAAACGTGGGTCCAAGAAATGCTTATTATTGGTGATTACGCCCATTTTTATACACGTTTTAAAAAACGTGAATTATACCTCTATTCTTTAAACTGGAAAACGGGTGAATCTAAAAAGACGCCGATTAATATACCAAATTATAAAACAAAAAGCTTGAGTCTTTTACGCATGCAGCAATTCGAAGAAACGGATGAATTATTGGTATTTGTTCGCGCTGTATCAGGAATGAAAACGAATGAAATCGTTGTGGTGCGTTATGATAGTCAAGGAAATTATTTGGAAAGGTTTTTATTGACAGAGGATGTAGAGCGCAATTTCATTAGCATCTCTGCATCACCGATAGGCGATAAACATTATGTCTTCACCGGTACCTATTCGAGTAATAAAACCAACTCTTCTCAAGGCCTTTATTTTTGTGAGTCTGAAAATGGAAAGATGAACTATGTTGAGTATTATAATTTTGCAGACCTAGAGAATTTCTTCACCTATATCTCTGACCGAAAGCAAGAAAAAATTGAGAAAAAGAAAGAACGCAAGAAGAAAAAAGGGAGAGAACTTAAATTCAAATACCTCATTGCTGACCATCCTGTTATAGTTTTGGATGAAGGTTATCTATTTATTGGAGAAGCCTATTATCCAACTTATCGAACAGAAACGTATACGACCTATTCGAATGGAGTAGCAGTAACACAGACAAGACAGGTTTTTGATGGATATCAATATACACACGCGGTTGTAACGCGCTATAATAAATACGGCGAAATGGTATGGGATCAAATCTTTGAAATGTACCCATCTTACAAACCATTTTTTGTAAAACGTTTTATTTCAATTGCCGAAGGTGCTCAAGACGCTTTAAACTTAGTTTTTGCTAGTAGAAGTCGAATTGTAAGCAAGTCGTTTAGCTACGAAGGAGAGGTCATTAGCGACCGAACTTCAGATCCAATTGAAACAGGCTTAGACGGGGATAAAACGAAATGGTCAAATTCAAATGTTGATTATTGGTATGATGATTATTTTATAGCTTATGGTCGTCAGAAGATTAAAAACAAAGAAAAAGGACAGCGAAAGCGTTTCGTTTATTTTGTGAATAAAATCAAGTTTGAATAAGTTACCCTAGACAATCGAAAGGATCATTGAAAATCGATGCCGATTACACAGATATCATCGAGTTGATCAAAACTACCTTTCCAGGCTAAGAATTCATTTTTCATCTCCTTTTGGAGCGTGTCCATGTCTGTGGTGTAATGCTCGAACAGGAATGTTTTGAAACGATTTCGTTTGTATTTTTTTCCTTTTTCACCTCCAAATTGATCAACAAACCCATCTGAGAATAAGAAGAGGCGATCATTCGGCAACAACCTCATTTGGTGATTTGTAAATGGACGCATCATCTCAGAGAAGCCAAAAGGCTGTTTATCGGCTTTGGTTTCGATGAGGTTAATTTCACCATCCATTTTTCGAATAACCCACAATGGATTATTGGCGCCAGCCCATGAGAACTCGCCATTGTCTGGCGCAGTTCTGCACCGTCCCGATAAAACGTATAGGCTTGTTTATAATCACCCATCAGTTGAAATGCCTTTACAGCTTCAAACAGAAAAAAGATCTTATCCTGTTTTTCCTGAATAAGCGGAAAAAGATCATAACCAAGGTTTAAATAGTAACGACAGCTATCTTTATGACCAGCTAACAAATGATATTGGGCAAGATTGACATGTAGACCCATATCAAGCGTTGGTGAATTTGTAATTAACGCAGTTTTTCGGTTAAGATTGATCCAATACAGCGCTGAGTCTAAGTTAATTTGTCCATCTGTTAACTAATAGTTGGCTAATTCACTGCCCGACATCGTTGCAAGATTGGCATATTCATGCTTTGATGCGATCGCATGCGCTATTTTCTGCCGCGCTAATCCTTCCTTAGAGCTTTGATCTTTCATAAATAAGACCACACCAATATTATGTTGATTTAGCCCATGATTATAGGGATCCGTTTCGGGATCTGTTAAGGATAAACTTTTGTGATAATGATCTAATGCCAGCGAATCCTGACCGAGATCTTCGTATACATTTCCAAGATTCAAATCTAACAACAAAACCACCTGTTGATGCTCATTGTCCCACTCAATTTTCTGGGCGAGTAGAAAATACTTCATGGCGATTGATGACTGTTGCATTTCATTATAACTAGCCCCAATATTGTTTAATAACATCGCCGTATTTTGCTTGTTGTTCATCTCAGCCATTTTTTTTGCCGATTTTTTAAACCACACAATGGCTTCCTCATAGTTTTCTTGATGCATATGACTGAGTCCGATGAAGTTTTCAATAGCAGCTCTGTGCAGCAAATCGTCTGCTTTTTCAGCATGCTCGAGGGCTTTAAAATTCCAATATCTGCTTGAATCGGGGTTAACTTGGTAGTACAAAAGTCCGATTTGAATATATGCTTCCGCTTTTGTTGAGTCATCCGTGGTGTTTTCAATTACCTGGAGTAGTTAATCCTTTTGGGTAAAACCAGCAAAGGAAAGCATTAAGGACAATATGGTGAGGAGCAAAAATCGCATGGCTATCCCCTAAATATAATCACCTTTTTGTTTAATGAAGAAATGACAGGTCACTAAGATGGTTTTTGGGCTTTGCGAGACCTGAATACGGTATAGCTGAATGCTAAAGCAATATTTCCAAGCGCAAAAACATGCCAATACCAATAATCAGCAACGGCAACACCTAATGTAGTCGCCATGTAAACGGCAGTTGCGTGCCAGGGGACTAAGGGCTCTATCATGGTGCCAGTGTCCTCCAATGATCGGGATAAAACACTGCGTTTTATTCCCGCATCGTCGTATTTTTTCTTGTAGGCGTCTCCCACAATAAAACTGGTAGCAAATTGATTGGAGGTCATCGCGTTGACAAAACCCGTGGAAATGAGTGCTGCCCGAATCAGCCCACCTTTGCTGTTGACAAAGCCTAATAATTTATCGATTAAAACGGGCATGGCTTTAATCTTATCTGTTGCTCCGACAAAAATGAAGACCAAAAGGGTAATGAATATAGGTTGACTTAAGCTATACATGCCACCACGATTAAACAGGCTTTGTAAATTTTTAGACGGTTCATAAGCAGCACTAGATAAATCAAATCCATTAAAAAGGCTGTCCAACAAAACAGCAATCGACCAATCTTGAAAAAATAAAGCCAATATAAGCGCTACGAGTGATGAAAGAACCAAGATCGATAAAGTTGGAATTCGCCGAATAGAGCCATACAAAACAATAGCTGGAGGCAATAATAATAAGAAGTTAAAATGAAAGAGGCGACTGGTATCTGTAAGCGTTTCTAGGATAACCGGGCTTTCTGAAGTAAGACTGTTTTCTACGGGATAATAGAAACCTACTATCGCATAAAACAAGATTGCAAAACCAGCTGCCGGTAAGGTGGTGATAAACATCGCCTTAATATGATCGTAAACACTTACCTCTGCTGCAATAGCAGCCGCATTAGTAGTATCAGATAGTGGGGACATTTTATCACCAAAAAAAGAACCTCCGATTACTGCAGCTGCGACGATAGGTAGGTGGGCATCATATGAAACGGCAACTCCCATCAATACAACTCCAATTGTACCCGCCGAGCCCCAAGAGGTTCCGGTAAGCATGGAAAAGATTACGGGCACAATAAACGCAACAACATAGATCGAATCAGGATGTATCAGTTTAATTCCATAATAAACGAGCATAGGTATCGTTCCGCTTGCAATCCATGAACCGATAACCATACCAATGGTCAATAGAACGAGGATTGCGGGCAGGGCCTTACTGATTTTGGAAGCAATATTTTCCATGATTTCCTCCCATTTAAATCCCATCCATAATAATTGGCCAATAGCAGCTCCGCCGGCAATTAGGAAGATAAATTCAATAGGAAAGGCCTTTTGATCAAGCAATAGTGGACCAATTAAGAGGCCATAAATAATCGTTAAAAATAGTACCGCAATAGGGAAAAGAGCTTTGCCTGTGGTGATATCTTTTCGATTAAGTTTTGACATGAGCACGAAAGATAAGCATTTGTTTTTGTTTCAGGTTTGAATGGCTCTGATAGCTGAAAGATAGAAAAATTAGTCTTTTTAATCAGGAATGATGCTTATTTCATAGAACATGAGTAATTTTGCAAAAAAAGAAATGAGAAAAGACATTGACATACCAGTTGTTGAGGGTATTTCCGTAGCAGTTGTAAAGGAGTTGAACGAGGAAAAAACGGCTGAGGTTTATAATGTTTATATACTCAATCAAAAATCAGAACCGATCGACGATGTGCTCGTTTCTTCTCGGGGATACGGGCAGAATAAATCAACAGGCGAAAAAATCACGAGTTCTACCTTACGCCATTATATTGGTACAGTGAAGAAGAAAAGTTTTGCCAAAATAGAGCCTATTATTGAAGAGGTGTTTGGAATCAACAATGAGTATTGGGTCAGCTTTTATGTGGGAAGTAAGATCTTCGATAAGAAGTTTATTTTCTTGCCAGAGACCATTGTTGACGAGAATATGGTTATAGTGCCGTTAATTGAAAAAACGGGTGTACTGATATAGATTAATGGAGGACCACCAATTTGGTTTTTTTACCATTTATTCCAAGAACATAGTTGCCATTAGTAAGGTGGCTAATTGAAATATGGCTGTGCTCAATTAAACCTTTCTCAATCAAAGTGCCATCTAAAGCATAAAGTCCGTAATCGACTCCGTTTTGATTATTTATTATGATTTCATCGTTTGCAGGATTAGGATAAAATGAAAGTTCTTGAGATGGGCTTTCATCAATGGTGAGGTTAACGCGCCACCAATCACACGTTTCACCATCCGGATTATATAATTCAAAACTATTGTCTTGAAAGCATTTAAAGCCAGCATAATCCCATTCAATTATTTCTGTTTCGAGAAGTCATAATGCCAAATAGCACCTTCATCCACCCAAACCTGCGCCTGTGAATGATTTGAAATAAAAAGAATAGAAAATAAAACGCAAAAATATTTCATAAGAAGGAACCTTGGAATTGACTACGCATTTTACTTTAAAATAGTTGGCTGAGTTCAAAGTAATCCGATTTTTTCTTTAATTTGGTCTTTTAAAGATGACCCATGCAGTTAAGAAAAGTAAACATAGAAAAGGTCTTATTTCTGGATATCGAAACGGTTCCAGAGGTCTATGAATTTAAGGAGTTGGATGAGAAAACGGCTGAATTATATACCTTAAAAACGAAGTATTTTCAGAAAGATGGTTTGACAGCAGAAGATGTATACGACCGAGCCGGAGTTTATGCCGAATTCGGTAAAATCGTATGCATTTCTTGCGGAATCGTGCAAGATAAACCGGAAGGAAAAACCATTCGTTTAAAATCATTTGCAAGTGATGATGAAGCAGAATTATTAAAAGATTTTGCCAACCTATTAAATCAACATTACAACTCACCTTATCACATGTTATGTGGTCACAACGCGAAGGAGTTTGATTTTCCTTTTATTGGCAGACGTATGTTGATTCACGGCATTGATTTACCAGGCGCCTTGGATATTGCTGGTAAAAAACCGTGGGAGATTAACCATCTGGACACGATGGAACTGTGGAAGTTTGGTGATTATAAACATTATACCTCTTTAAGTTTACTCTGTCATATATTTAAAGTCCCCACACCAAAAGATGATATTTCTGGGGCGGATGTGGCCAGAGTGTATTACGAGGAAAACGACCTAGATCGAATCGTAACTTATTGCCAAAAGGATGTAATTGCCTTAATTCAACTGTTTTTACGCATGCGAAACGAGTCACTCGTTGAGGTTGATGATATTGTTGAATAAAGCGCAACTAAGCTTGGGTTATGGTTGTGCACGACGCTATGCCGAAGGCAAAACGCCCGTTCCAATCAGGTAAGCCATTAATATTTGAGATCCATTAATCAAAAAATGGAGAAACATACTGTACTTGATATTCCGAAAATAAAGGTAAACGTAAGCTAGTAAAAGCCCCAAAACGAACATGGGTAAGATTTTCAAGGGCTGCATATGCGTAATAGCAAAGAGCAAAGAGCTAAAAATAGCAACGCCATGAAAGCCCATGCCTGACTCTAGCATTTTGCGAATTAAAAACCCACGAAAAATAAGCTCCTCACATATCGCTGGCAACAGTCCCATGACGATTAATGCAAAACCAAATTGAATGGGATCTGATTGAACCATGATCTTTTCATTTTGGGCATTTCGCAAGGCTTCACTTTCTAAAACATCAGCCGGTAAGAACTCGGCGAGCGGGGCGTTTAGGTCTGATAAACCTGGCAAGACAAACATACCGAGTAAAAAAACAATAAAGGTGTATCCGAAATATTTCCACTGCAATTTTTCCATGGATACAATCTGATTCAATCGTTGACTCGTTAGACGTAACATTGCGATAAAGGCGATTAAAAAGCCAATCACCTGAAAGAAGAGCGTATGTGATAAAACAATTCGAGCATCTCTGAGATCAGCATTGATCAAGGCCTGCTCTCCAACGACTAATTGTAATGTGAGAAAATAGATCAACTCTCCAATTCCGGCCAAAAAATAGACCATAAATGCCAGGAAAAATACCTGAATGGTGGGCGACATGGTTCTTAGTGCTCCTCTCATTTATTGTAAAACAATTTTTCGCTCAGAATCGAGCTTTAGAAGAATGAATAATAAAAGACTAAAAGCCATAATGGAAGAACCACCATAACTGAAGAAAGGCAGTGGAATACCAATGACAGGGGCAAGTCCAATGGCCATTCCAACATTGATCATAAAATGATAGAAGAAAATACTGCCAACACAATACGCATATACACGGGTAAAGATAGACCGTTGTCGTTCTCCAATAATGACGATTTTAACCAACAAAAACGTATACAGAATGATGAGAAAAGCTGATCCTAGAAAACCTCTTTCTTCTGACCAAGTGCAGAAAATAAAATCTGTACTCTGCATGGGTACATGTCGTTGACTAGCATTTGCTAAAGCGGCTGATTTAAACCCCTTGCCTGCAAAACCACCCGAACCAATAGCCGCTTTAGCGCGGTTAATATTATACCCCTTTCCATTCGGATCTTCAATTTTACCGAGTACCAAATCGATTCTTTCTTTCTGATGGGTTTGCAATACATTTGAATAGCCCAACTCGACAAAATTCACAAAAAGTACAGCAACAATAAAGCTACCAAATAGTGAATGGTAAAGACTTTTACGGTTCCGTTTCATTACAAATGAATTGATCAGCAAAGCGAAAACACCCGTTAAGACAACGAGGGTAATGATAATGCCCGTTTTGCCGGTCAGTTTAATCTTTGTAAACGGCAATAAAAAACTATTGTCCGCAACAAGTAGCGTAATGATCGCAATGATCACCCCAATAACTAGAAATAAAAGAATATTGCCTGCATATCCCTCACGATACAGCACCAGAAGGAAAGAGGTAAAAACTATAAAGGTACCTGCATCGGGTTGCAATAAGACGAGAACGCAAGGCAGGGCCAAGATAAACGCGGTGGATTTGTTCTTGGATATAAAAGGAATGACGCCCCATAAGGTGGCTAACCCCGCATTTTTTCGCACACGATTTCGCTCTTTTTGTCCACCATTCTGGTCAATAAAACGAGCCAATGCTAAGGCAACTCCTACTTTTGCAAATTCTGAAGGTTGAATTCCGACTCCTCCGAATCCAAACCAAGATCGTGCACCATTGATTGGAGAAGTAAAGAGTACAGCGATTAATAAAAATATAGTGCCACCGTAGATCCAATAGGCATACTTTCGAATAAAATTGCCCTCTAAAAAAAGAATAATCAATCCAAGAAACAAGGAAACACCAAACCACATAATTTGTTTACCATGTTCCGTTTCTAAGTCAAATAGACCAGCATGATCAGGATCGTAAACAGCAGCATAAATATTGCTAATCCCCAAAAAAACAAGTAGGAAATAAACAGTTAGCACACCCCAGTCCAATGACGCGAATATATTTGATTGTTTACCTCTCATTCGCGTATGATATCGTCAGCATCTGGAATTAGATTGGCATCCAAAATGCGTTGTTCTTTTAAACTGTCTTTTACCGTACCAGTGATGTATTTTTCAATCATCAAACTCGCAATTGGGGCAGACCATGTTCCGCCAAACCCTGAATTCTCAACAAAAACCGAAATTGCGATTTGAGGATTCTCCATTGGCGCAAAGGCCATGAAGTTCGAGTGGTCGGTTAATTGATATACCTTTCCACTAATGCGTTTAAAGTTTTCTACCGTACCTGTTTTACCGCAAACAGCAATGCTGTCGATTCTAGCTCTTCTCGCTGTTCCTCCGGGTTCGTGAACTACGCGCCACATACCGTCAATGACCGGCTCAAAATATTCAGGATCAACCATCGTTTTATTCTTCTTCAGATAGATTTCAGGAACATTACCACCTTCAATTGATTTGACAAAATGGGGATAATAAAAATGACCGCGGTTGGCCATAATAGCCGCTAAATTGGCCATTTCCATGGGGGTAATCAAGACTTCCCCTTGACCAATAGAGATAGATTGAATGGTGCTAAAAGCCCAACGGTGTTTACCATAAGGGTTGCTTCGGTTTGGGAATTCTTCATCATAATACTGCCGATCGGGTACATTTCCTTTCACACCGCCAGGATAGTCCGTATGCAAATCTGTTCCAATACCAAAACTACGAACATATTCTGCCCAAATATCTAACCCTATGGCTGCATCCTTAAAGATACTTTTTTCCTTTCCTTGTTGAATAATACGACGTGTAAGTGAAATAAAATATGGATTACAAGACATCTTGACACCGTCAGAAATGTTTTGAGCAGTAGGATGATTATGGCAACCAGCCAAACTCCGATTACAGGGGAAACTAGCTTTTGCTGTGACCACGCCTTCTTGCATAGCAATTAATGCCATAACGGGTTTAAATATCGACCCAGGAGGGTAAGCTGAATTTAAAGGGCGATTTTGCAGAGGAATTAAAGTGTCTTCTTGCAGTTCTCCATAATGTTTGCCCATATGCCTACCCACAAGTAAATTAGGATTGTAATTTGGAGCAGAAATCATGCATAAGATCTCGCCCGTAGAAGGCTTAATCGCAACTATACTTCCTAATTTATTCTCCATTAGCTTTTCTCCATACGCTTGTAGGTCCGAATCGATGGAAAGGGTTATATTTTTTCCCTGAACGGCAAGTGTATCGTAGGCTCCATCTTCATAGCTGCCTGTAGCCATACCAATTGCATCTTGCAAATAGTACTTTACGCCACGCTGACCTCGCAGCTGACGTTCGTACATCCTTTCAATTCCGTTTCTGCCGATATAATCGCCGGAATGGTAGTAGGGGTCTTTTTCAATATCTGCAGGACTCACCTCATTCATATAACCCAAAACATGGGCTGCTATCATTTTAGGATATACCCGCTGCGTGCGCGCCACCTCGAAAAATCCGGGATACTTATACAATTCGGGGGCAATCTGAGCAAATTCATTTGGCGGAATTTGACGCACTACGTCGGAGGGTTTCCGCATGGAATAATCCCGCGCCTTGTTCATTTTTTCCATATACTCCTCCATTGAGATGCCCAGCAGTTTGACAAAGGATACACTGTCTATTTCTTTTGCTTGACGCGGAACGACACGAATGTCATAATAAACTTCATTGCCAATCAGCTTTTCACCATTCCGATCATAAACGATACCTCTTGCGGGGTAGGTCAAAATCTTGTTTTCAGAAATTTGCGCTGCACGTTCTTTCCATTTGTCATCCACGACTTGCATATAAAAGAGCCGAATGATAAAAACAATCGGTATCAGCACAAAGATGAGTGCAATGACATATTTTCGATTGTCTATATTTCTCATTTCTTAGAGGACTTGTAGAAAATGTACTGAAATATTACGATTAAAGCAATAGAGAAAAATGCGCTTGCGACGGTTTGCCATAGAATGTGGAAAAACAAATCAAACCGGAATACCTCAACCGTGAAAAACCAAAGGTGGTGAATTAAGACGATAGAGGAGGCATAAATCAAAAACCAAAGTTTCCCCATATCGTGAATGCTCGGAAGTAATGTCGTAACATATCCATCGCGTGGTTTAATTAAGTTGAGAAGTATTGGACGCAAATAACCAACCAGTAATGCAGAGGAAGCGTGTAAACCGAATGTGTTACTAAAGGCATCAACCGAAACACCTAAAACAAGTGCCACAAGCATCGTAATAATGGCGTTGAGTTCAAAAGGCAGCATCAAAATCATGATTGGATAGATCATAGGATTGAGATATGCGTTTACCTCAATATTATTGATCACCAGACCTTGCAAGAGTACGATCAAGACAAAATAAGATCCATATTTAACCCACGTATTATTCACGTTCTAATGCATTTTGTTCGAGTACGGCCTGTTCATCTTTCATGAGGTTATTAATCACATAAACATGATAGACACCATTGTAATTTACAGCTAGTTTAATTTTTAATGAGATGGTTTGACTACCATCCTCTGAAACTACTTCTGCTATCGTTCCAACGGGAACTCCTTCAGGAAAACGAAGATCACCTCCGCGGGTCACGACTTGATCACCAATTTCAAAAGTGACATCCCGCTTTACATTGTGTATTTGTCCATATTCCGGATCAAATGCTTCCCAACTCAAAATCCAATACTCATTATTGGCAATGTGTTTGACATTGATTTTGCTATCATCCGACAAAGCGGACATCACAATTGAATAATGGTCAGAGACATCGATAACAGAACCGATAACGCCTTGATCAGCAATGACCCCCATGCCGGGTTTTATGCCCTGAGCCCGTCCTTTATTCAGTGTATAAAAATTACGGCTGTCATTACTGGTGGAGTTGATAACAGTTGAAGGAATATAGGTATAATGTTGTTTTCGGAGGGTGTCGTTTACGGAGAAGACATCACCCTGCAGCTGATAAAAACTTTGTGGTTGTTGTGCCAAAAGTTCCGCATTTTGAGCCATGAGCATCTCATTTGCCTCTTCTAAACTAAAATGTTTGGTGATATTGTGTTTCTTTTCGACAAACCATCCAACAATTCCAGATGAGGTGTTAATCATCTTAGAGCGGTGATAAGCTTTACTGTTGAAAAAAAGAGAAAGGACAAAAACTTGCAGGACAAAAAAGATGAAAAAATCTCTAAACTTCTTTAAAAATTGAATTAGCTTTTGCATTTAATCTTATCATTCAATCCTGGTTCGTTAATCGTTGTCCGATTGTTGAGTCGGACATGTTTTAGCGCATTAAGAATTGGAACCTTCCAATATTCTTAAGGGCAATACTTGTTCCTCTGGCCACAGCGCGAAGTGGATCTTCAGCAATGTGAATAGGTAATTTTGTTTTTTCTGAAATACGATCATCAAGTCCGCGTAACATAGATCCACCTCCCGCGAGATAGATTCCAGTCTTATAGATATCTGCAGAAAGTTCTGGTGGTGTCATCTCCAAGGCAGTTAAAATCGCCTCTTCAATTTTAGAGATACTTTTATCCAACGCGTGAGCCACTTCTGAGTAAGTAATGGAGATTTCTTTTGGAATACCTGTCATTAAATCTCGACCACGCACCGCAAAAGGTTCTGGTGCTTTATCACCTAAATCCGTAAGTGCAGATCCGACTTCAATTTTAATTTGTTCAGCAGTTCGCTCTCCAACCAAAATATTGTGTTGTCTTCGCATGTATTCTTCAATATCGGTTGTAAAATCATCCCCCGCAACACGGATCGATTTATCACAGACAATACCACCCAACGCGATTACGGCAATTTCAGACGTACCACCACCTATGTCAATAATCATATTCCCCATTGGCTCTTCCACGTCAATACCAATACCGATTGCGGCGGCCATAGGCTCGTGAATCAAAAAGACTTCCTTCGCTCCGGCATGTTCGGCACTATCACGAACCGCACGCTTTTCAACTTCTGTAATACCAGAAGGGATACAAATAACCATTCTTAGAGATGGACTGATTAAACGATTACCCGTGTGTATCATTTTAATCATCCCCCTAATCATTTGCTCGGCTGACTCAAAATCTGCAATTACCCCATCTTTCAAAGGACGAATGGTCTCAATTAGTTTGTGGGTTTTACCATGCATTTGCTGTGCTTGTTTGCCAATGGCAACAATGGCACCGCTCTGGATGTCTTTCGCTACAATGGACGGTTCATCAACTACCACCTTATCATTCATGATGATAAGGGTGTTGGCCGTCCCAAGGTCAATAGCGATTTCACGGGTAAGAAAATCAAATAATCCCATTTGGTAAAAATTAGTCTGTTTGTCGTGGTTTATTCTATGCTTTTACTGAATTTTCAAAAAAAAGTTTCTTTTTTGGTTATAATTCAATGTATTATCTAATGTTTAAAATGTCGGTTTCCAGTAAATACCATACTCATATTTGCTGTATCACAATAGTCAATGGAAAGTTGATCTTTGATCGATCCTCCCGGTTGAACGACAGCTGTTACTCCTGCGTTGTTGGCAATTTCAACACAATCAGGAAACGGGAAAAATGCATCTGAAGCCATCACAGCACCTTTCAAATCAAAATCGAATGATTGGGCTTTATGAATCGCTTGTCGCAATGCATCAACTCTCGATGTTTGTCCTGTTCCGCTCGCCAATAATTGACGGTTTTTTGCAAGTACAATGGTGTTCGACTTGGTATGTTTTACCAATTTATTAGCAAATTCTAGGTCGATCAATTCTTGCTCAGTAGGCCTTGCTTTTGTACGTGTTTCAAAATTTGCCTTTTGATCTGTTATCAAATCTTTGTCTTGCTCTAAAACGCCGTTCAATATAGTTCTGAATTGTTTTTTCGGAAGCGCAACCTCTTTTTGAACCAATAATACACGGTTCTTTTTACCTTTTAATAATTCAAGGGCGTCAGCATTATATCCTGGCGCAATGACTACTTCGCAGAACAATTCGTGAATATCAGTAGCGGCCTCCAAATCAATTGGCTTATTTGAGATTAGGATTCCACCAAAAGCAGAAACCGGATCACCAGCCAATGCATCCTTATAAGCTTGTGAAATAGTTGATCGTGTGGCTAGTCCACAAGCATTATTGTGCTTGAGAATAGCAAATGTTGGATCGTCGTTAACAAAATCAGCCATTAACTGAACAGCCGCGTCAACATCCAATAAGTTATTATACGAAATCGCCTTACCATGAAGTTGATCAAACATGGCGTCTAAATCACCATAAAAAACACCTTTTTGATGCGGGTTTTCTCCGTAACGAAGCACTTTTGCTTCTGGGATACTTTGCTTAAAAGCATCCTTTTCATCTTGATTAAAATAGTTGAAGATATGCGTATCGTAATGCGATGAGACATTAAATGCATCTCTCGCAAATGACTTACGCTCTTCCATGGTTGTTCCCTCGGTCTGTCCAGAAATAATATCCAAAAATGGCGCATACTGGTCTTTAGAAGGAATGATAACAACATCCTTATAGTTTTTAGCTGCCGCTCTAATTAAGGAAATACCACCGATATCAATCTTTTCAATTATTGCTTGATGATCTGCTCCTGAAGCCACTGTTTGTTCAAAAGGATAAAGATCAACAATCACTAAATCCAATTCTGGAATTTCATATTCAGCCGTTTGTTCGCGATCAGTTGTATTATCCCTTCTGGATAGAATACCACCGAATACCTTTGGGTGTAAAGTTTTAACACGACCACCTAAAATAGATGGGTAAGAGGTAAGGTCTTCTACGCGCTCAACGTTGATGCCTATATCTTCAATAAATTTTTGAGTTCCACCTGTCGAATAGATCGTTACTCCTTGTTCGTCTAATTTTTTGACAATCTCGTCTAGACCAGTTTTGTCAAATACGGAGATTAACGCATTGTTAATCTGTTTTCTTTCAGCCATTTTTAATTCTAAATAGATGTATTAATCGGAAGATGCAAAGTTAGACTTTTAAAGGGGATAAGCGTGACTTAGAAACCTTAAAAAGCCGCTTTTTTTAATAACTGTTGCAATTTGTTGATTATTTGATTTGAATTTGATCAAAATAATGGCTTTTAAATTGATTTTTGAGGATAAAACTGGATGCACTTAACATAGTTTTTCCTAAATTCAGGTTACCAAAATGAATGACTCAAAACTAATCTTTCGATTAACACCTATATTTCTGCTATTCACCCTGAATAGTTGTCTGATTAATAACTATACAGCAGATCGTGCAGAAATGATTGGCAAGAATGAAATAGAAATTTGCGCCGGAGGTGGTGCTTCTCTGGCATTTTTAGATGATTCGTATGGAGGCGGAATAACCTTTCGATACGGTATTAGTCCAATCGTGACCTTGGGTATTGGAGGAGATCTCAATGAAAACCGTCAGAGGGTAGATTGGGCTTCGTCGATTATTTATTCAACGTTTGAATAAAAATGTCTAAATTGGATTAAAAAAGGACTATGATCAAGCTTATCGTTTCACTTATAATTGGCGCCGCTGCGGGATGGTTGGCCGGAAGAATCATGAAATCAAAATCTGAGGGGGTGGTATGGAATATGCTGTTAGGTATTGTCGGTGGATTTTTTGGTGGATGGTTATTTGGTCTTTTAGGATTCGAAACCGGCTCTTCTTCTTGGATCGGATCGATCATTACCGCAACGATCGGGGCTATT
>JAURQI010000101.1 GCA_030836155.1 Crocinitomix sp. | reverse complement strand
GTAGATAAGTTGAATGCATTTACCAGCAAATTCGTTTTATCTGGTTCTGGTAAATTAAGTATTAACGAACTCATTGCAACCGAGTCAGATTTCGTTCTTTCCGGTTCAGGAGACATAAACATCCATGGGGAAACGACAAATCTTGATACGCAACTTTCTGGGTCAGGAAGCATTTAGTCTGCAAGATTAAACAGCGACATTGCTGATATTAATATCTCGGGTAGTGGCAATGTTGAAATTCATGCCGATAGTCTCCTCAATGTGACCATCTCGGGATCTGGCTCAGTATACTATACGGGCTATCCATCTGTAAATTACTCAGGTAGTGGAAGCGGAAGTGTCGTTGATAATAATTAGACACTAGTCCTCTCGTTTTTTCGCTTTAGGATACTTCAAATCGAGCATTACGATAATAGCCGTCATGCCCCAAACGGGTATGGTGGCTTTATCTGTATCCAAATAATTATTCAATATACCATGCGTAAAATAGGTAATCAAGCCGAGAACAAGGGTGATCAAAATAATGCGCATTTCACCATCCGGCATTCGTATATAAAGGGTTATACCTGTATACATAATATATCCCACTAGCAACAGCATTAGAAGCATACCCAATAGTCCTTGTTCAGAAAGCGGACCCAAATATTCAGAATGGGCATTTCCCATATTACCAGAATTAGTCGAGATAATTGTTTTACCAGATGCGAGTTGAAATGGAGCATACTCCATAGCATAGGTACCTGGTCCCCAACCCAAGATAGGCCGCTCCTGCCACATGCGTATGGCACTACCCCAACGATTTAATCGCTCGAGGTTAGAAGCATCCGTGCTAATATTGGCGATTGATTCTATGCGCTCGTCAAGATTTTCAGTCGCGTGTTCAGAACGATTGCGCTCTAAATTATGCATAATTTGAGTCCAAGACGCAGCTATATAAAGGACTCCTGCCAATCCTACGATCGCCAAATACCTAAAACGAACTTTAAATCGAATTAATAAATAAATCGCAAAAGCACCAACCAAACTTAACCAAGCGGCACGCGTATAACTCATAAAAATCCCGACGCCAAGCAAGACAATTAAAAAGATTAAGGTAAGCCTCACCAATGGTCCCCGTTTTTTAGAGAATAATAATCCAAATAAAACAGGATACATTAATGCTAAAATAGCGCCGTAGGAAGTATGATCTTTGAAAAAAGGAAACATGACCCAATGTCCACTTGCCTCATCAAAACCGTTAATAGCATGATTAGTAAGGGTGTATACAACCACGATCGCTAAGGTTGAAATGTATAACCACAAAAAGCGAGTGACATTCTTCTCTTCCTTAAAAAAGTGCACTCCAAAGAAATAAATCGGAATTATAAACCAAAACTTCGTTAGCAAAAACTTGAATGAAACCAATGGATGTGTGCTGGTTAATGCCGTCAGAAAAATCCAACACAGCTGCGCAATAAAAATCAAGGTAATAGGATGAATCAAAAATGCTCGATCAAATTGATTACGCTTAAGTTGATTAAAAATCATCAGCAAAAGCATTCCGAAAAGCAAGGGTTCAGTGGGCACAAATAAACCGACATCGGAAGAAACGAACTCTTCAATGTTGATGGAAATAGGCGTAAAAAACACAATGAGCATAAACAACTTATCCATGTGATAGAAGGCCGTATACATTAATAACAGCCCAAATGGAATGGCATTCAAAAGAATATCACCTTTGTAGGTAAAATATAGGTTAGCTGCAAGGAATAAAATCACCAACAGGTAGAACCAACGCATATTTAGTATTGCCTTCAAGGAAACTAGGCCGTTTTGCGCAGTTCACGTAATTTTTCAAGCCCCAATAAAATGAAGATTGCAAAAACTAAAGCCGAAAATGTTGAAAATAAGACAATAATCGCTCGCTTTGGTTTTGCTTTCTTATCCGGCACTTCGGCCATACTTTGTCGAATGGTTTGCTGAATATTGGTATGGGCATATTGATGTGCTTGGTCGTTTACATCCAAAATATTAGAATAACGCAGACTGAAAAACTCGGATAAATTTGAGTAGGTATCATAGTCAGACGCAAAAGCTTGTGTGGCATCAATCTTACGTTTTATTTCTTCTGCCAAGTCTTTTCTACCTGCTTTTAAAGCCTCTAGATAATCAGCATACATATTCCCTCTTTCATCTTTACTGACTACTCCAGAATCACTTAGAGCTTTTAATTTATCGGAATAATCACCCATTTCCCGGCGAATTAAGCCAACTTCAGACTGAACGGCATACATGGGGCCGATAGCCCGTTCACGAATCATTCGGTTCATCACGGTATCCACTAACCTCACAATATCGTTTGCAATGTCAGCAGCTGTTTCTGGGTCGGTATCATAAACGTCTATATTGATCGAATTATAACGCGTTCGATTAAACTTGATATTGCCCTCATACGCTTTTTGAAATTCAAACTTTGCATAAGATTCTGCTGAATCAATATCGTAATGCCCATATAAATCATATTTGCGCGTTAAACTATCACGAATTTCAGGCGAGATTAACACCTGCAAAAGACGTTCAGCATCTGCCTCGTCTCCAAATTCCACAACACTATTTCGGCTATTGGAATTAAAATCTACTGAATTCGATTTTGTTGGAAAGACAACCGCTCTTGACATATAATAAGGGGTCATCATCAAACTAACAGCAATAGAGGCCACTGCAGCAATTACGGTTACTATGATCAATGCTTTACGCTTCGACCATAAAAAAGCGATTAAATCGGTTGAATTAAAGTTGTTTTCCTGATTCATCTCCTGGTTTTAGATCAACAAAAATAAGCAATTCTGACACTTCAATAGGTTTCCACTACTACAGAATTTTTACCTTAACGTTTTCGCATCTATTTTATTACCTTGGCGGTGAAACTATTTGCCATGAAAAAAGAATTCCTGCTCCCTCTATTAGGTCTAGCAATTGCATGCTCTAGCCCTGAAGAAGATATTCCATCTCCCGAATCAAACAACAATCAAATACCTGTTCCGACCCAAGTAGTTGAGAACATGGCTGATGAAAAAGCATACGAAGAAAAACGTGAAGCTTATTTTGATTTGATTCATAGTAGCAGTGATCCGGTTGATTGGAAAGCCGTAAACCAATCTAATTTTGAAGAAAAAGCGGCAGAACGAGCGTTGAAATTGCAAACAAAAGCAATAGAGATATTTGCTGATGGTGCCATTCAGGCAGAATGGCAAGAGAGAGGCAGTAAAGATGTGCCTGGTAATATCCGAGTAGTCGATTTGCACATACCAAGCAGTGATATTTATGCCATCTCTGATGGCGGTATTCTATGGAAAGGAAATCTAGATGGAGAAACATGGATCCCACAAAATGACTTTGTTCAATTAGGCAGAAAGGTTATTCAAGTGATCGATTTACCAGATGACACAAGACGAATACTGGCTGCACAGGCACATATCATTGTCTACTCTGATGATGAAGGTGAAACATGGACGAATGCCGTTGGACTTTCAGGTGTAAATGGAACGGCAATCAATTTAGATCAGCTAAATGATGATGGTGAAACAATGGTTTATCTCTATAATAGCAATTTAATGGGCGGACCAACTCAAAATCGAGTCGCCTACTCTACTGATCATGGTGAGACATGGACCAGTGCTGGTAATCTTTCTTATGGGAGTAGTGTTTATGCGTCAATGGATGTGGCTCACAATAGTAATACCGCCTATATACTTGATGGCAACAGCCGAATCTATTCGTTTAGCGATGAAAGTTTATCGCTAATTACAGATGAACTTACCTTGGATGGCGATAACCGTTGCATGGTTCAAGTAAATGAAACAGGTGGTGTGGTTACCTTATATGCTTTAATGGATAATTCAAGTCTTTTTAAATCAGAAGATGAAGGGTTAAGTTTTGATTATGTAAATGATCTAGCGACTTCATCTTGGGGAGTTGGATTTGAACTATCAGAGACCAACCCAGATATCTTATATTATGGTGAAGTAAATCTTTATCGATCTGATAATGGCGGGGAGAGCTGGGACCTTGTTTCTGAGTGGTGGGAGTATTATGGTGATGTAGCCAATAAAATTCATGCAGATATTATGAGCATTGAACCTTATGTATTGGAGGATGGCTCTGAAGTTACGCTAATTCCAAATCACGGTGGGATCAACGCTTCCTATAATTATTTGATTTCGACGCCTAATATTGCTATGACTGATTTAAATACAGGACAATTTTACGATGTTTTATCTGATCCGGATAATCCAGCACTGATTTATGGAGGTACGCAAGACCAAGGTTTTCAGCGTACGTTAGACGGAGATTCACCAGACCCTTCTTCTTTCGAACAGGTCATCTCTGGAGATTATGGCGAAATGCAATTCACCAGTAATGCACAGACGATTTGGATTCAGTATCCGGGTGCTTGGTTTCAAATATACCCTAACGCCGCAACAGATGATAGTTATTCCTATGAATTCGATATTAACGGTTCTAATATGCCTAATGTAAACTGGATCGTTCCAACAGTTGCAGCACCTTATCCATCTGACAATTATATCTATGCAGCTGGCGGTGCTTTAGATGGTGGTGCAGGATCTCATCTTATTAAATTAACTTTTGATGGAGGTAGCGTTTCAGGTAGCGAATATGAATTTGATTTCTACGCATCTTCTGGTGCTAGCATCTCTGCCATAGAAACAACCGCTTTAGATGATCAAATGATTTATGTTGTAACTGAAAATGGTCGTTTTTATCGCTCAGAAAATCAAGGCGATGACTTTATACAAACAGAAAGTTATATCGGTCCAAGTGGTGGATGGATTTATACGGCAGACATCTTTGCTTCTCGTCTGACGCCCGGACTTGTATTTGTAGGTGGAAGCGGATATGCAGGAGCATCCGTATACATGTCTACTGACAGCGCTAAAACCTTTATTGGTCTAGAAGGATTGCCAAATACGATGGTGCATGAAATGGTTATGGACCCAGCCGAGAAATACCTCTTCGCTGCAACAGATGCTGGACCTTATGTCTATAGCATAGAAGCAGAAGAATGGTTTGATATTGGAGGTGTAACTGCACCTCTGCAGCAATATATTTCTGTCGAATTCTTACCTGAAACATATGGCGTTCGATTTGCGACTTGGGGTCGTGGTATATGGGATTTTAATATGGTGACTACAGCTTCTATTGAGGAAACTGAAGCACTCGATATAAACACCTATCCAAACCCTTCAAGCAACGGTTTTGTAACCCTTGATACACCAGAAGGTATGATGGTTGAATTATGCGACATGAGCGGAAAAATGATATTATCCTCAACGGTTAGCAGTGGAAAAACAACGGTTGACCTCTCCTTTTTACCAAACGGAACCTATTTATTGGTTGGTTTTTCCGAATCGGGCAAAAAAGTTCAGAAAAAAATTCAATTAATGCACTAAAGCGTTTTGTAAAAGGACGTTTTTTTGCTTTCCCCCGCCAATAAAGCGTTTAAACATATACCGAACGGTATATTTAAATGTGTTCAAACAGTTAATTCGTCTACGAGAGTTGTTAATTTATCTAAAATACTGGAGATATGTAATTTACATCACAACAATTTCTATCCTTGTCTGTTACATTTGTAGAAAGATTATTATAACAAAACTATATATCATGGCTCGTAAAAAATCAAAACAAAAGGTTGAGAAGATCATAAACGAAATTAAAAACTCTACTCCAAAGTTTAAATTACAATTGGATAGAAGAACGACTATTACCTTAAAAACAGAAGAACAATTACAGAAGTGGATGGCAATGTATCCAAAAGCTGAACTAATTGTCTGAAGTTGAATTTTCATAGTTTACTTTTAGTTTAAGTTAGGGCCCGTCGATGACGGGCCTTTTTTTATGCACTAAATCGCTTTTTAGAGTTTCTAACAGAAATATTCCTTTTCTTTGTAATACCTCAATAGAACAACTATGGATCAGATAACAAAAGAAGAACATTGGGATCGGGCTTATGACGGCAAAGAAATTGAACAATTAGGTTGGTACGAAAAAGACCCTCAGCCATCTTTAAATCTGATTCAATCACTTCAACTCAGCCCCTATGCAGAGATACTCACGGTTGGAGCTGGAGCCACTACTTTAATAGAGTATTTGCTGGAAGATGGTTTTCAGAATATTACCATTAATGACATCAGTGCAGTAGCCTTAGACCGTTTAAAAGATATCTTAGGTAAAGAAGAATGTAATGTAGAATGGATGAAGGATGACTTAACCCACCCTACGCTGCTGAAAGACTTACCGATGCTCGATCTATGGCATGACCGTGCGGTCCTTCACTTTTTCACCGAAGTAAAAGATCAGTTGACGTATTTTAATTTGCTCAAGCAAAAAGTAAAATCAAAAGGTTATGTTATTCTAGCTACCTTTGCAAAAGGCGGCGCAGAAAAATGTTCAAATCTTCCGATCGTGCAATATGATGTGAACATGATGCAGGATCGTTTAGGTTTTGATTTTGAACTAATCAAAAGCTTAGATTATACATTCATCAATCCGGGTGGTGGAGAAAGACCTTATATATACGCTGTATTTCAACGTAAATAATGATATGATAGAAATTGGAAAAATAAACACACTTAAGGTTGTCAAAGAAGTTGACTTTGGTCTCTACTTGGACGGTGGTGATGAATTCGGCGAAATTTTGTTACCTACTCGATATGTTGCAGATGATATGGAAGTAGATCATTTTGTGGATGTTTTTATTTACAATGACTCTGAAGATCGTATAATTGCCACAACCGATGAAGCCCTAGCTGAAGTGGACGAATATGCTTATCTGAAATGTATTAGCGTTACTAAGTTCGGCGCCTTTCTAGATTGGGGGCTTGCCAAAGACTTGCTCGTTCCTTTCAAGGAGCAAGCAACGGATATGCAAGAAGGGCTTAGTTATTTTGTACGTGTATATTTGGATGAGGAGACAGAACGTGTTGTAGCCAGTTCCAAAACGAGACAGTTCCTCGATAATGAACCTGCAGAATATGAAGAAGGAGAGCAAGTTGATCTTGTCATTGGTAATTCTACGGACCTTGGCGTAAAAGTGGTTATCAATGATAAACATTCAGGCCTACTCTATCATAACGAGATTTTTAAGCCTTTAAGACCAGGCCTTCGCATGGTTGGTTATATTAAAAAATTGCGTGAAGACGAGAAAATTGATGTCACCCTTGAAAAACCAGGTTATCAAAAGATCGATGGTTTAGCGGGAGAAATTCTAACCAAACTAGAACAAAGCGGAGGTTATATAGAGGTGAACGACAAATCTACACCCGAAACGATTAAGCACATCTTCGGTACAAGCAAAAAGAACTTTAAAAAAGCCGTTGGAGCGCTTTACAGAGAGCGAATGATCTCTTTTAAGGGTGATGGAATTGAATTAAAATAAATCGCTTAGCCGAAATTTAAACCACCTTCCCTTTGCGTCATATACGATTGGAGAATAATCGTTGCTGAAATCTCATCAACCAATTCTTTATTTTGACGTTTCTTTTTGCTTAACCCAATATCAATCATGGTTTGAAAAGCCATCTTGGAGGTAAATCGTTCATCTACCATTTCAACTGGTTTATCAAAGATTTTTATCAGGCGTTTTTTTAATGCCGTCGCCTCTTTAGTGCTATTCGTATCGGTGCCGTCCAAGCGCTTTGGATCGCCCAAAATTATAGTTGTCACGTCATGCTTTTCGAAATAATCTTTTAAGAAATCGAAGAGGTCATGTGTCCTTACTGTAGTTAGACCAGAAGCGATGATTTGACTATCATCTGTAACCGCTATTCCTGTGCGCTTTCGCCCGTAATCTAATGCAAGTAACTGTGGCATATTAATCGTTTGTTAAGGGTTCAGCGGATTTACCGATCAATTCGACAATACCAA
Source organism: Crocinitomix sp. (assembly GCA_030836155.1). Taxonomy (GTDB): domain Bacteria; phylum Bacteroidota; class Bacteroidia; order Flavobacteriales_D; family Crocinitomicaceae; genus Crocinitomix. The sequence goes on along the minus strand of JAURQI010000101.1, from coordinate 8,131 downwards.
TCAATAAACCAATTCCGAGAATCAGTGCAATAAAAGGATGAAGACCTAAAGCGGATAAAAGCGTACCAACCGTAACAGCAACAACACCTACCGTTAAAGCGTATGGTATTTGGGTACGAACGTGATCAATGTGATTGCTTCCACTTGCCAACGACGATAAAATAGTGGTATCCGAAATTGGGGAACAATGATCCCCCAACACTGCTCCTGCTAACACAGCACTGACCGTATTATAAAAAATCGCCATGGCATCTGCATGCTCATATCCATAGGTGTCGCCTGTTGAAATGGCCCAAGCAGCTGGTAAAATCAATGGATAAACCAAAGCCATAGTTGACCAAGAAGAGCCCGTTGAAAAAGCTACAAACCCAGCTAAAATAAATGTCAATGCGGGAATCAACCAAGGTGGAATAGAATCACCCATTACACCAGTTAAGAAAGTCGCTGTATGCATTTCCTCTGTTACTAAGGCCAATGCCCATGCCAAGACTAAAATCAAAATGGCCGGAACCATCGATTTAAATCCAGAAACTGCTGTCTCAACAGAATCCTTTAAATTCATAATACCTTGTCCGACAGACAATAAAATAGCAATTAACAGCGCCGACAATGAGGACCATAACAGGGCAATATAGGAATCAGAAGCGCCAATCAAAGTTCCCAGTTTTTTGGTAAATCCTTCTGGGTTCCCATCCAAAAACTGCATATTATTCCATATCGACGACCATGAACCTGCCGCATCTGGACCGATTTTCTCAGCAATTGCACCGCTTAAGGATTCAAACCCTGTAAAAAGCAAACCTACCAAGGTTCCGAGTACGATAACTGCCACCGGTATAACCGCATTTCTCGCTCGATACCGAATCCCTTCAACGGGTTTTAAATCTTCCATTTCAGTCAGATCCCCTTGGTTTTCTTCAGGATTTACAACAGTCCCTTTCCGAGCACGTCTTTCTGCCTTTAACATAGGTCCAAAATCCTTCCCGCGATAGACGATGTAAAAGATAAAGAATAAGGTCATTACGGGATAAAATGAGTATGAAAGGCTACTCAAGAAGATTGAATAAACACCTTCATTAATCATGGTCTCATTTGAATTGATGACGTCTAGCCCGTCAGAAATATAACCAAGCTCTGCCCCAATCCATGTCGTTACGAATGCAATGGCCGAAACGGGTGCTGCTGTAGAGTCAACAATATAGGCTAACTTCTCCCTTGAAATTTTTAACTTGTCTGTAATCGCTCTCATGGTATTACCTACCACCAGTGTGTTGGCATAATCGTCAAAAAAGATTAATATTCCCAATCCCCATGTTACTAGCTGTCCATTACGAGCTGAATTGGCAAATCCAGAAACCCGGTTAACAACCCCTTGCATTCCGCCATTCCGAGAAATAACGGCTACAATTCCACCTATAAGGATAGAAAAAACAATTACACTCAAATGACTTGAATCATTTAAGGCATGAATTAAATAGGTGTCTATAATTCTGAAAAAGCCGGTAAAGATTCCTATAAAACCTTCGGCATAAAAACCCATGATGGCAGAGCCTACAAATATTCCCGAAACCAATGAGAATACAACTTCTTTAAAGATTAACGCCAGAAAAATAGCAATCAAGGGTGGCAAAATTGACATCCATAGTGGAACAACATTCGCCTTTGTATCGTTGGTGAATTGGTGATTCTTAACCGTAATCTCTTCTCCAGAAAAGAATTCTAATCCAACCTCTCCTTCTTCTATGTATGCAGTATCAAGGACATTTCCATCTCTTGTTTGAATGAGGTATTCAGGTAATTCTCCATTAATTGCTTCTACAGATACAAAGGTTTTCATATTAGAAAAAACCAATTCAGGCACTTCCAATTTAAGATTAGATCCAAATCCTTGAAACGAGCTAAAAATCACTCCTAAAAGCAGTATGAATTTTTTTACCTTCTGCATAATGGCAAAAATAAAAAGTTATTGCTAGGAATAAAGGATTTAGATCAGAAAAGCAGGCTTAGCTTCGGGCTTCATTAATATCCTGCTGAGAAAGCGGGTAAAAACACAGCGTTGATCGAATCTTTCAATTCTGGTTTTACATAGTGGTCATTGATTTCCTCAACATCAACGACATCGTATTTTTGGCCTTGCCATTCGTGACGAATTGCTACTACCCCAATATCAGGATCGACATAACCGATAAGCAAATCATTATAACCTTCTTTTCGCGTGCGCATTTCAATCAAATAACCAAGGTATTTGTTGACAATGCGATATTTACCAAAATAATTCTCCACAATAACGATTTGGTGAACAGGTGAACCATAAACACCCGGTATCATCTCAACAATAAATCCATCTTTCCACTCTTTATCTGGCCGATATTGAAAAACACGAAACAACTCTGCTGAGCAAGGCGGTAAATTCAGAATAGAATCTGTAACCGCACATATTTGAAGCTTTTCCATAATGTTTGTCGCCACGGGATCGATTACTGGATAAGTCGTGTCAATCACAATTGTCTTGGATAAAAACACATCCTCCGGATCTTCCGTCATGGGATCTTCAGCGTTATCACAACTCAACCAAAACAAGGCCACTACACTGACCAATACAAATGGAATAAGCTTTTTCATGTATCTATTTTTTGATTCGGGTGATGGTTCCACCCAGGGTTACTTTTTGCTCAAATGTTTCAGGATCACCAATGTATGAAACTGTTCCTCCACTAACGACTTTAACTTTAAACACCTCATCAACTTTACAGATGATCTCTCCACCCATATTTACGTTGGCAATAACTTCTTTAGCATCCATACTCGCTGCTCCAATGGTTCCACCGGCACTGATTTTATAGGTTGCCTCCTCTACTTGTCCGTCAATATGGATGGAACCACCTGTTGCAATTATGGCTTCTAATTTTTTTCCTTGCACTGTTGCTTTAATTTTTCCACCCGACTCTACTTTGAGTTTACATTCATCAGCAATAATCGGTTTTGGTATTCTAACAACGCATCCGTACTTAGCCGTTACATCTTGGAGGTTTACATAGGTGATCACAATGTCGATATCACGTTCACGGTAATTATCCATTTTAATTCGAACCGTTAGCACATCGTCTTTTAATTCAGCCAATATTCGATCATCTTCAATATTCTCATCAGTATTCAATACTTCAATTCGCTGCTGATCACCTTTTTTCAGGGTCACTTCAAAATTACCCTGTAAATCGACCTTAGTAAAATCACCATCTACTTTTAACTCGAACGTCTCTTGTGCAAGTCCTGCGAATGACAATAAAACAATAACTAATCCTAATCCTGCTTTTAACATCTTAATTTTTTTAATGTGGAAATACATTTAACGCCCTATTCATGGCTTCGTCAAATGCTTTCTCATCAAGATGAGTGCCAATTTTATTTTCGTCAAAATATGCTTTCATCTTTTCAGTAGGCATATTGCCTGTTAAATCATCTTTAGCCATCGGGCAACCTCCAAATCCTCGGATTGCTCCGTCAAATCTTCGACAACCTGCTGCATAGGCAGCATTTACCTTTTCAATCACTGAATCTGGCGTAGAATGTAAATGGGCTCCAAATTCAACATCTGGTAGTTCTTGAATTAATCCAGTGAAAAGATCTGTGATATTATCATGATCAGAAACACCTATTGTATCGGATAAGGCTAAAATCTTAATCCCTAAATCTTCGCTTAATCTTCTACTCCAATGTGCAGCGACATCAATATCCCAAGGGTCTCCGTAAGGATTTCCAAAGGCCATAGAAATATATACCACCATCTCTTTATTGTGCTGTTGACAACGATTATTGATTTCCTCTACTCTTTTCAACGACTCTTCAATAGAAGCATTTGTGTTTCGTTGCTGAAAAGTTTCTGAAATCGAAAAAGGGTAACCTAAGTAGTTGATTTCTTCAAATTGACAGGCATCATCAGCTCCGCGTTTATTGGCAACAATAGCTAATAATTTAGATTCCGTTCTCTCCAAAGCTAGCCCATCCAAAACTGCAGTAGTATCGCGCATTTGAGGAATTGCTTTGGGGGACACAAAACTTCCAAAATCAATGGTATCAAAACCGACCGTAAGCAAGTGGTTAATGTATTCAATCTTTGTTTCTGTTGGGATAAAATCTTTAAGCCCTTGCATGGCATCCCGTGGACATTCTATCAATTTAAGCATGAGTCATTTCTTTTTGTGTTTCGCTGGATTCTATCGCTTTCTCTTTAGAATCTTTGCCTAAAACGCCTGATGCAAGTACTGCCTTATTAATTCCCTTAATAAGCCCTGGCCCTTCATAAACAAAACCTGTATAAACTTGAACGAGGCTAGCTCCGGCTTTAATTTTTTCGATAGCATCTTCTGGAGAATGGATACCACCTACTCCAATGATTGGAAACGCCCCTTTACTTTTTTTATGAATATAACGAATTACTCGCGTACTTTTATCTCGCACTGGTTTGCCGCTCAAGCCTCCATTTCCTATTTCCGCTAAACGTTCCTCATCTGTTTTTAAAGCTGATCGATCTACAGAGGTATTCGAGGCAATGATACCGTCAATTTTTGAATCATGTACGATTTCCACAACCTCATCCAATTGACCGTTGTTCAAATCCGGCGCGATCTTTAAAAGTATTGGGCGCTGAATCTTAAACGACTTATTTTTTTCTATCAATGTCGACAAGAGTCCAACTAGAAAGTCTTTGTCTTGTAGTTTAGCCGTATCACCCACATTCGGGCAACTTACATTCACTACAAAATAATCAACATATGGATGCAAGGTTTCAAAGTTTCGAATAAAGTCTGGCGCTGATTCTTCATTTAATGTCGTCGTATTTTTTCCAATATTTCCACCTATGATAATGTTGGTTTTGCTGTCTTTTAATCGCTCAGCAATTTTATCTACCCCATCATTATTAAAGCCCATGCGGTTGATTAATCCTTGATCATCTTTTAATCGAAATAAACGTTTTTTGGGATTTCCAACTTGAGGTTCAGGCGTAACCGTACCAATTTCTATAAATCCAAAACCAAAATCCTGTAATTCGTTTAGAATGAGTGCATTTTTATCAAATCCAGCAGCCATCCCCACAGGGTTCTTAAATTTTAAACCAAAAATCTCCTGCTCTAAGCGCTCATCTTTGATTCCGTAGGTACTTCTTCTCCAACCACGAACGCCAGGAATTTTCGCAGTCAACCGAATTACACTAAATGTAAAATAGTGAATCTTTTCAGGATCAAAAAGGAAGAGGATCGGTCGAATGAGTAATTTGTACATACGCGCTTGTTTATGCAAAGTTAATAGAGTCTTTGCAATCTACCATGCGAATGAATTGAATATTTCCAATCAACGCATAAACCAAGAAAAAACGGGCCACTGAGAATCTTACTGCAGCACCAACTTCTTGGATTCTTGCTCACCGTTTTCAAAGGTGACTTGCAAAATATAATTCCCTTTTCTTAAGTGGCTGCAATCAATGGTCACATTGCCCGATTGATCTTTTTTCGTGTTGATCGGGACTAATCGTCCAGTTACATCCATTAATTGATAGTTAGTTGCATCCAAATTCATACCCTCACCAGAAATCGTAATTTGATCAGTTGCTGGATTCGGATAAACATCAAAATGGGTATCAATTGTCAATTCGTCTTGACCAGCGGCGTATATCGTAATAGGTGCTTCAAAAACGCCTCGTCCGTGTGTACCGATGAAAATTTTATCCGTATGATACTGAATCTCTATATCATTAACGGACGTATTTGGAATACAACCATACTTTCTCCATTCATCGCTCATTTCATCTTTATAAAAAACGGCTCCATAAGTTCCTGCAAAAATAGCTCCTGGGATATCATGGTACAATTCAATCGACTTAAAAGGTAAATTGGGCAAGTTCGCCGTGATATTTGTCCATGTTTCACCAGCATCATCTGAACGATAAACTTTCTTTTCATCGATGTAACCGTCATAGCAGATATATACCACATTCTCATCAAGGGGATCCACTTCTAAATCTGTAATTTCTGCAAAAACAGGGGTGTTATAATCTGTCCATTCGTCCACGCCTGGCTCCTTCACGAACAAACGACGACCTTGTGTAGCATATATCTTCTCTGAATTTGACGGTGCAATCGCTAATTGATTCAAATCAGCTCCCGACGAAACCATATCCCCAATCGTTTCCCACGTATTTCCATTATCATCTGATGCATAAACAGCATTATATCCAACAACGATTCGATTATGATCGTTCGGGTCTAATTTAAATGGTGTCTCCCATGCTCCTCCACCGCCGTCATCAGCTGCTTCTGGAACGATATTATCGTTATCTCCTTCAAACCATCTTCTCAGTCCGCCGTATTGATAACTCCAATAACGATAACCCGGATCTACGGGATCAATATCTTGCCCCATTCCATCACCAGTTTGTGCGTAGCGATTCCACTCACCATCTGACTCACGGTAAACATTTCCGTTATCTTGTGAACCTGCTCCTAGAACCAGATCTTCTGACTGTGAAACCGCTATGTCGTAATACTGCGTAATGATTAAGTCTGATGATAAATTTTCAAACTCATCTGCCGGAACATCATATCGAAAGATTCCTCCGTCATTACAGAAATAAACATAATCCGATTCAAGTGGATTGACAAATACATTGCGCTGATCAACATGAATAAAAGGGAGACCATCATCACCTAACCAGTGTGATACTGGATAAAAAGATGCGCCAAAATCATTTGATCGGTGCACTTCGAAATTTCCAACATTTAAAATTGATTCACTACCTGGTGCAAATTCTATGACCATGTTAGACTCCGGTAAACTGTGATTTGTAAACGTCTCTCCATTATCAGTGGATGTTTGTAGGTCTGAATTATGTGTAAAAGCTAAGGTGCTCGATCCTGGTACAATTGACACGGCTATGCGCACATGTCCTGATCCAAAATCATCAACTAATGTAAACGAGTCTCCACCATCTGTACTTTTGTAAAATTGACCTGAAGCGCCTCCTGCAAACACCATATCTTCTGCAGAAGGACTGTATTTAACACTTCTTAAATCACCGTCTCTTACTTCAGTTGCCGTTTCAAAAAAGTCATCAGACTTGTATAAACCTGTTGAAGTTGCAATAATCATCTCACTTGCATCAAATGGGTTTTGATCCATATAATAAATACGAATACCGTCCGTTAGTGACCAAGCGGTTGAAGTTGGGGTGAAGTTTTCTCCTCCATCGTTGGAAACATATACCCCAATACCCGTTGGGCCATACCAAACAATATCGCTCAACGCTATGATGATATGGTCGGGATCAGCTGGGTCAATTGCAATACCACAAACCGCAGCTAAAGGTAAATTATCATTCAATAAAGTGTATGAATTCCCGCCGTCTGTTGTTTTCCATAATCCACCCCATGATGCGCCTACTATTTGAACATCTGGATTTGTCGGATGGAATGCAATACAGTTCGTCCGTCCTTGATCAATTTGAAGCCCCATATTACTGGTATAGTTAATATTAGTCCATTCGATACCAAAGTCACTATCTGCGCAATCTGCTCCTCTTGTAGGTCCAGTTCGTGTATACCCCGTATAATCAGCTAATGTTCCATCTGGTTTTAGATGATGTCTCCAGAATGATTGCCAGCGTTGATACTTTACAAAATCACCATCTCTATGAACACCTCCGCACAAGTCACGTGGTGATAAGTCTGGATATTTCTCTGCAAAATAGGCGTCTGCTGCAGCTGTTATATCTGCAAATGTATTTCCAGAAAGAAATAAATTTTCCAGGTATTCTTTGGTTTTGATAGGCTCAGCCGATTCATCAGATTGTCCTATCAAATTAATGGACAATAAAAAGCTTGCCGCAAGAATTGCGAACTTTTGTGGGAGTTTCATGTAAAACGTTTTAAATTGAGGTATTCACTTTGTATCAAAGTTAATCACAGAATGTGAAAGGAGCAAATTTATAGGCGATATCTGCTTACTCTTGTAATCGGCAGTTTTTTTTTGTTTTAATTGAGAGCAGGATCTTTTGGGAAATGAGCAAAGGCCTTATATTTCCCACCTTGCCGGCGCATATAATCTGCCCAAAGTGTTTCGTGGCTGGTGCTCATTATTT
>JAURQI010000008.1 GCA_030836155.1 Crocinitomix sp. | reverse complement strand
CTTCGTATGCTGTTATAATGCGACGATAGATCGGTAAGGTTTTATGATTCAACTCAACAACATCGCCTTTTGCTGGAATGCGAAGGGGACCAAAATTATCTTCAGTCCAATCATATTGCGGATCATTAGGGAAAATACTAAGGTATTGTGAAACACGACCTTGTCTAAATAAAGTCTCGTATACACCTTTCTCACGTGTGTCCTTTTTCAAAGCGTCTCCAAAAACGGCTTTTGCTTTGATGAAGTTGGCTTCATTAAGCGGGAAAGTCAATACTTCTCCAGGATAATAATAACGTGCTGCAATTTCATCCCGATCAACTCCAAAGGACTTCTCAAAATATTCATAATCACTATCCGTAAAGAACGTTGTACTATCTAAATAGTACTTGTATTGCATATGCTCTGGTTTATGCGCCAATTCTCCGTTGATATAAAGCTCTTTATCTTTGATTTCGATCAAGTCTCCAGCAATCGCCACACAACGTTTGATATAATTCTCTCGCTTATCAACAGGGCGCTCTAAAACCCCGTTAATGGCGGTATAACCCCTTTCTACATCCGTATAATCTAAAATACGTGAGTAAACTGTTCCTTCTTCAAAATGTTGACGGGCTTTGTTTTTATAGCTTTCTAAATTTGCCTCAAAATATTCAAAGCTTTTTGCCTCCATTTGACTAGCGATATAAAAGGCTTCATCTCTTAAAATTTGCTCGTACGTATGACCTACTAAACCATAAGGCATACGGAAATCTCCCAATGCCGTATCTCCTGCAGGGAAATTAAAGACGGTCACATCATTTCGTTCTACAAATCTTATTCCCGGCACACGCGTGTATGGAATATCCTGAATTTCAACGTATGATTTTGTGTTGATCCATGGTAATGTATTATGGACAACAGGGAATGAAAAAGGTGTCATAGGAACACGCGGCCCATAAGTCAGCTTTTCAACAAATAAATAGTCACCAACCATAAGTGTTTTCTCCATGGAGCCCGTAGGAATTGTGTACGGTTCAAAAACGTAGGTCCGTATAGCACTTGCAGCAATTAAAGCAAATAGTATTGCGTCTCCCCATTCTTTTAGGACTGATTTTTTTCCTTTTTTACGATCCCTACTAATTAATGAAAATGGAAAATAAATTAAATGTCCAACGATCGGTAAAGCAAAAAACAAAGCCACGTGATCACTCGGTGAACGCATATTAACTTGTTTTTCAATATCCCAATTGGTAGGTGCAACTGGAGCATATTTTTCGTCATCTTTTGCAATATTCCAAAAGACAGGGAATGGAAATAAAATTCCAAATACTGTTTCTTTTACACCAAATTCGCCAAATCTTCTTATCATCGTGACATTGACCGATGCCCACATGATAAATTGAATCCCAGGCATTAACAAAAAGACGACCCAATACCATGGTTGTTTACATACACGGAGGGCCACAAAATAATTGTAGAAAGGTATAAAAGCTGCCCATCCAGGTTGATCTAATCGTGCAAACAATTTATCCCAACGTCCAATAACCGGAGTCAGAAAAATAATTGAGTATCCAATAAAAAATGCTAAGTATTCCATATTATATCTTTAATACATCACGCATGGTGAATATTCCTTTTTTATCTTTGAGCCATTCGGCTGCTATTACACTTCCCAAAGCAAATCCTTTGCGGTTGTGAGCAGTGTGTTTAATTTCAATGGTATCGATCGGAGATTCATAAATAACCTCATGTGTTCCAGGCACACCTGATTCTCGTTTCGAAGCAAGAGGCAAAATATGTGTTCCTGAAACTTCCTCAGGAAATTCATTCTCCCAGGCTGTATATCGATCAGATCTTTCAATTAATTGTTCTGCCAAACTAATACCAGTGCCCGAAGGAGCGTCTAATTTTTCTGTATGGTGAATTTCTAGCATAGAAGCCTTATAATCTTCTAATCCATTCATCATTTCCGCCAATTTTTCATTCAGCGCAAAAAAGACATTTACGCCTAAACTAAAATTGGTTGCGTATAATAAACTACCGTTTTGACTTTGACAATCTTTCTCAATGCCAGTTAAAGTACCGTACCAGCCGGTCGTTCCAACCACGATCGGAATTCCCTTAGAGAACGCAAATCGGATATTCTCCTCGGCAAATTCTGGTCTAGAAAATTCAATAATCACATCAGTTTCGGACAGGTCAAAAGATTCACGCCCGTTTTTACTATCAACACGTGCAGTAATTTCATGACCGCGTTCCTCAGCAATAGCCTCGATTGAACGCCCCATTTTACCATATCCAAATAATGCAATTTTCATTTAAGATGAATTTTTGCGAAAATAACAAATTACTTTAGTTTCTCCTGTATTTCAAACGCCTCGAATCATGTATTTGAGCAATCAGGTTCTATTCAATTTGTAGCATCTTTTTTAAAATTGTTACAGATCAAGTCAGCTGTTTTTTTTGTGACTTTGAGATTCCGAATGTAAATTGAGCGAGATGAATCATTAATTTAAGTAGATTTGTATCTGCTTTTTTTCAAGATAATTATGAGAAATTCGATAAACTATATATTTGTTTTGACGTTCCTTTTTTTAGGGCTTTCGGCTTGTAATGGAGGTGATACATCGGCTGATGACAACGACTTTGATGCATTGTATGAACAATTGGACACATTAAAAGAAGAGTTGGCTTTATCCGATGAGGGGAACTGGCGTAATTTTTTTCAAATAAAAGTGCCAGAACCCATGTTTGAAATGGATCAGTTAAATCCAGAAGCGATTGCTCAATATGGTTATATTGAGGAAGTACAAGAGGATTCAGCAGCGGAAGCAGAGGTCCTAGAGCATTATTTGATAGTCATGATGGAAGAAAAAGCGGAGATGGAGAATTATCAAACAGATATTGAATGGGATGCTTTATCGTATTATCATAATGTGACACAATCTTTGAGAGAATCAAAAGATGAATTTGATGAAGTTATTGATGATCCGGAAATGACAACATTGAATGGTTTAAATTCAGTTCAAAATGAAGCCATTGCAGGAATGCGTGTTCGCGGTGAGTGGATCGAACTTTTTTACGAATTAGCGATTGTTGAGGGGGATCATGCCTTTTATCAAATAATTACATGGTGCCCAAAAGAGCAACGAGAAATTTTTGAAACGGATATGGAATTAATCATAAAATCGTTTAAAGAAAAAGCGAGCGATGCTGATCATGTGCATGATCATGATGCTCACGACCACGACCATGACCATTAAGAATTATAGTTTACTTCTACTTGGTTTCTTCTTTCTGATCACGTCGTGTCAGGAATCTGAAACGGAATTCAAAACAGTAGCATATCAAGATTCTTTCACCATAGATATTCCAATTTATATGGTCGAAATGGACTTGGAAAATCCTGAAGCTTCCATCCAATTTGGTAATGATTTGGAATCACATTATATGGTTGTTATTCGCGAATCGCATGAGAAATTGGCCGGCTTCGGAATAGAAATGGATATTCAGGCGTATGCCGACTTAATGATTAACTATGCTGAGATTTCTATTGGGTCAGCCAAGGTTGAGAAAATGACGAAGGGCATAGAAACCATCAATGATATGGAGTCGATTGGTTATGAAATTGAGGGGCTTGATAATGAAGGACGTCCAATCTATTATCAGATTATGTATTTACGCAGCGAACGTGCTTTATATAGTGTGACGACCTGGTGCGATGGAAGCCGAAAAGAGAGTTGTGCACCTGTCATGACCGAAATGTTACGATCGATTAAAGAAAACTAGAAAGTAAAAAACATCTATAATGGCATCCAACCCGCTCAAACATAAAATCTCATTATTTATACTAATAGCAATTGTTTTAGCAGGTTGTAATCTGGTGGATTCCAAAATGGAGCGTTTAACTATAGACGATGAATTCACGATTGATATTCCTGTTTACATGGAAGAAATGACCGTTTATGATGAATCTGCATTAGCGCAATACGGCAGTGAATATCATGAACATTACGTTGGACTTATTCGTGAACCAAATGACATCGCTATCCCAGGATATGAGGAAGTTTCTTTAGAAGTTTTTGCAATGGTTTGTGAAGAAAATGCAGGATATTCTCTTGGAGATTATCAATCGGAAAAATTGGATGATACATACGAGACTCGAAATGAAATGGAGTCTGTTTCTTATCGCACAACCGGTATTTTTACAAATGAAAAAGAGCAAAAACTTCCCTTAGTCTATTATAATATGTACTATAAAGGAAAAGATTATTTTTATATTGTGACCACATGGACGATTGCTGATCGGGAGATCAAATTTCAGAAGAACATGCGTCATATTGTTGAATCATTAAAAGAATTATAGAATGTCAGACGACAAGAAGATTATATTTTCAATGGTTGGTGTTTCCAAATCAACACCACAAGGAAAAAATATCATTAAAAACATTTACCTCTCCTTCTATTACGGGGCGAAAATCGGGATTATCGGTATGAACGGTTCCGGTAAGTCGACCGTACTTAAAATTATTGCTGGATTAGATAAAGCCTATCAAGGTGATGTTGTATTTAATAATGAGTATTTAATCGGTTATCTTGCGCAGGAGCCAATTGTCGATCCAGATAAAACGGTAAAAGAAATTGTCCAAGAAGGTGTCCAGCCAATTGTAGATGTCCTAAAAGAATATGAGGAAATCAATGCTGGATTTATGGATGAGGAAATCATGAACAATCCGGATAAGATGAACGATCTGATCGAACGTCAAGGGAAAGTGCAAGAGAAGATTGACCAATTAGATGCATGGGATTTGGATAGTAAACTTGAGCGTGCAATGGACGCTTTGCGTTGTCCTCCTGAAGACCAAAAAATCGGAACCTTATCAGGTGGGGAAAAAAGACGTGTTGCCCTTTGTCGTTTGTTATTACAAAAACCAGATATCTTACTTTTAGATGAGCCAACTAACCATTTAGATGCCGAATCGGTAGATTGGTTAGAGCAGCATTTGAAACAATACAGCGGAACCGTTATTGCTATTACCCACGACCGTTATTTCTTGGATAATGTAGCTGGTTGGATTTTAGAGCTAGATAGAGGAGAAGGTATTCCATGGAAAGGAAATTATTCATCTTGGTTAGATCAAAAAACCAAGCGAATGGCACAGGAAGAAAAGCAAGCAAGTAAAAGACGTAAGGTCCTCGAACGCGAGTTAGATTGGGTTCGAATGAATCCTAAGGGTAGACACGCCAAGAATAAAGCACGTTTGAATAATTATGACAAACTATTAAGCGAGGAGTCAAAGGATCGGGAGGAAAACCTCGAATTACCTATACCAAACGGTCCACGCTTAGGTACCAATGTGATTGAAGCCGAAGGTGTATCCAAGAGCTTTGAACATAAGTTATTGTATGACGATTTGAATTTTAAATTACCACCCAACGGGATTGTTGGTATCATCGGTCCAAACGGAGCAGGAAAGACGACCATTTTTAAAATGATCATGGACGAGATCCAACCAGATAATGGAGAATTTAAAGTAGGTGATACCGTCGAGATTGGTTATGTGGATCAAGACCATAAAGAAATGGATCAGGAAAAAACCATATTTGAAGTTGTTTCTGGAGGAACAGAATTAATTGAAATTGGAAATCAAAAAATCAATGCGAGAGCATACTTGAGTCGCTTTAATTTTAATGGGGCTGATCAGCAAAAAAAGGTAGGTGTTTTATCGGGTGGAGAAAGGAATCGTTTGCACTTGGCAATGACTTTGAAGACAGAAGCGAATGTTCTTTTATTGGATGAGCCAACAAATGATCTAGATGTCAATACGATCAGAGCTTTAGAAGAGGGAATTGAGAATTTCGCAGGTTGTGCGGTTGTTATTTCACACGACCGGTGGTTTTTAGATCGTATCTGCACGCATATCCTAGCATTTGAAAATAACTCCTCTGTATATTGGTTTGAAGGAACCTATTCTGAATATGAAGAGAATCGCAAAAAACGATTGGGTGATGTTGGACCAAAACGAGTCCGTTACCGCAAGTTAATGGCGGATTAATTCTGTTTTCGGAACACTGCCAGATTACCGAATAATCATTAAGAATAGGTGTTAATACTGTTTATTAACGCAGATAGTAAGAACCCGGTTTGAGCACGTCTCAAACCGGGTTTTCAGTTATACATTTACGCCAAAATTTAAACATTTAGACGAATATGAAAAAGTTAATTTTGGGTATAGCTGCCTTAGGATTATTAGCACTAGTTTCTTGTAATAAAGAATCTGAACAGTCAACACCGGATAAACCAGGAAGTTGCACCTTGACCGGCAATGTATGGGCTGCTTTGAACCTTAGTAATGACACAACCGATGCAGGTGAGTTTATTGCAGGTTTAAAAAATGAAGAAGTAGATGGAGTAAACATTACATTTATTCTGAACTCTGGAGATTTAGATCATAACCCAGATCCTGATTTTGACTATAAAGACTTGTCTTTCACAACAACTGTTGAGGATGGTTTGTATAGCATCAGCTTACCTGCAATCACAACACCTTTGTCGGTTAAAGTATTGCTTGATGATTTCGTAGAAGATCAGCGTCAATTTGTTCCAGGTGATGTCGTTTTCGAAACAAAAACATTTTCGCAGGGAATTATAGAAGTAGACGGATTATCTCAAGGAGTAACACGTGTTCGTGACTTTACATACGAGTATGAATAACAGCTCGATTGTAGTTGAAGTTAAATGAATATGAAATTATTTAAAAAGAACACGTATGATAAGAATAATAACAACCGTCGTTTTAGCGGCAAGTGTCTCTCTGTCTTTTGGGCAGACTGAGCAAATTAAAAATAAAAATGGTGTAGACATCATGCCCGTAGCCGGAGAGTTTGGACTAGGCTTCAATGCTGTTCCTGTCTTCAATTATGTGGGAGATGTCTTTGGTTTTACAGGAAACAATACTGAGATGGGGAGTGATAAGTTTGTTGATTATTTTTCAATGAACACGATTTTCGGTAAGTATATGTTAACTGAAAGTACGGCGATTCGAGGACACTTTAGATTAGGTCAGTATAACGGATCATATCAAAACGATATATTCAACGATGCTGCAAACAATCCAGATTCTCTCGTGATGGATACCTACAAAAGTAAAAATTCAATTTTCAATCTTGGTGTTGGATATGAGTTTCGTCGCGGAAAAACGCGTTTACGTGGAATCTATGGTGGTGAATTGATGTATCAATATCAAAGTGGTTTGTCTCAGAATTTCACCTATGGCAATGGGTTTGGCAATGGAAATCCCGCACCAACATCAACCGAATGGTTGGAGAACGGTCAAGTCGATTCAGAGTTAGCCCTAGGCGAGCGTATTACTACCTTAAACAATGGGAACTTCCATGGATTAGGAATTCGCGCATTTGCAGGTGTAGAGTACTACCTTGCACCTAAAATTTGTCTTGGGGGAGAATTCGGTTGGGGATTTATGGGAGGCTTTTCGAGCGAAACAACAACTGCAACTGAATTTTGGAACCCAACTGCCGATGGTACAGGAGCAGTTCAAACGAATGAGTTCGTCGGCTCAAGGTCTAGAACTTTCACTGCTGACACTGATAATTTTGGTGGGTCACTCTACTTTATGTTCTATTTTTAGTCAGTAAAAGCGAAATATTTTAAAACCCTATTCACCCGTGTGATTAGGGTTTTTTTATTCACAATGATAAAGTCAATTCGACATCCTTTAGGCCCAAATAATTTTTCTATCGGCTTTGAATTACTAACTTTGTAATGAATTTATTCAAAACGAAGATCATTGAGGATTAGCTGCGTTGGAAATTACCAACAAAGCTTTTTAGAAGGGCGGTTTTTGTTTAAAAAAAGAAGGATGAAATATTACAACAACGTATTGGAAACGATTGGAAACACTCCATTGATCCGATTGAATAGAATTACCAAAGATATCAAGGCAACCATTTTGGCAAAAGTCGAAACGACTAATCCCGGTAACTCGGTGAAAGACCGAATGGCGCTTAAGATGGTGGAAGATGCTGAGGCACAAGGAATCATCAAGCCAGGCGGAACGGTAATTGAAGGAACTTCTGGTAATACAGGAATGGGCTTAGCTTTGGCATGTATCTCAAAAGGATACAAATTGATATGCGTATTGAATGATAAGCAAAGTAAAGAAAAAATGGACATCCTCCGAGCAGTAGGCGCTGAGGTGGTCGTGTGTCCAACTGCTGTTGAACCAGATGATCCAAGATCTTATTATTCAGTTTCTAAAAGATTGGCTGAAGAGACGCCCAACTCTTGGTATGTAAACCAATACGATAACCCCTCTAATGCTATTGCTCATTACGAGCAGACTGGTCCCGAAATTTGGGATCAAACAGATGGTAAAATCACTCACTTTGTGGTAGGTGTAGGGACAGGAGGGACGATCTCCGGAACAGGGAAATACTTGAAAGAGCAAAACCCTGACGTCGAGATTTTAGGTATTGATACCTATGGTTCGGTGTTTAAAAAATACCATGAGACAGGGATTTTTGATGAAAATGAAATTTACCCGTATATCACAGAAGGAATTGGAGAAGATATCTTACCGAAAAATGTTGATTTTTCAGTTATTGATCATTTTGAAAAGGTTACCGATAAAGACGCAGCTGTAATGACCCGTCGTATTGCAAGAGAAGAAGGTATTTTTGTAGGTAACTCCGCTGGTTCAGCCATTGCTGGAATTCTACAAATGAAAGAGCGTTTCAAGGAAGGTGATGTTGTTGTTGTCCTTTTTCATGATCATGGAAGTAGATACGTTGGAAAGATGTTCAATGATGATTGGATGCGCGAGAGAGGATTCTTAGATGAAGGATTTAAATCAGGTCATGACCTAGTTAAGCAACATGGGGATAAGAATTTGGTCATGTGCGGATCAGAGGAGCTCGTTTCTCACGCCGTTGCGAAAATGAAGGAATATAAAATTTCTCAAATTCCAGTTACAAAAAATGGAGAAATTGTTGGTTATGTCGATGATGCGCGTCTGTATCAAACGGTTATGGATAATGCAGAGATGATGGATGCACCTTTAAGCTCAGTAATGCATGAGCCACTACCAGTCTTGCCGGCAAATGCAACAGTTGAAGAGATTTCTAAACATATTAGTAAAGAAGTGCCTGCGGTACTAATTGATATGGGAGATGGTAAACATCATATTGTAACTCGCCATGATCTAATCAGCGCTATCGCATAAATCAAGCATGGAATTTATAGATCAAATGAATCGAACAATCCGCCTGGAGAAAACTCCAAGGCGGATTGTTTCTTTGGTCCCATCACAAACTGAATTGCTTTATGACCTAGGTTGTAAAGATCGCGTCGTTGGAATAACGAAATTCTGTATTCACCCAGATAAATGGTTTCGCGAAAAGACAAGAGTCGGAGGAACAAAACAATTAAACTTTGATAGGATTGCTGAGTTGGAGCCAGATTTAATTATCGCCAATAAGGAAGAGAACACTAAAGATGATATTGAGCGATTGGCACTAGATTATCCAGTTTATATCTCAGATATATCAAATGTTGACGATGCTTTGAAAATGATTCAGGCTATCGGTCAAATCGTTAATGAATCAAATCGGGCGCAAGTGCTGAGTAATCAGATTTTGAATGATTATCAATCATGGCCTCAATTAGACGGAAAGGTTTTATATTTTATTTGGGCAAACCCTTTTATGGTTGCAGGAAAAAATACTTTTATAGGTCAAGTGTTATCCGATTTAGGATTAGAAAATGCCATCGATGATCCGAATGCGCGTTACCCTGAGCTTACAGAATTAGAACTTAGTCATTTAGATCTTGAATATGTGTTTTTGAGTTCAGAACCTTTTCCGTTTAAGGAGAAACATATCAAACGTTTGGAGAAACTTACCCAATCTAAGGTTTTATTAGTGGATGGTGAAATGTTCAGTTGGTATGGTTCACGGATGCTCAAAATGAAATCTTATTTCGAGACTTTGGTTAACACACTATAGGCTTATTTTAATCCCGATAAGAAAATCAGTGCACCTGTACCGAAGGTAAGGCTTTCAACCATAGAATGCCCCTTTTTTTCTTTCATATCGATCTGGCCATGCGCATCAATCGCTTCAGAATTGTCAGCCGTTAATTGAAATGAAATCTTTTCCATATTCGTAAAATCTCTGATTTGCTTCAAGATACTTCCCGCAACAATCAGTCCCATACGTTGTTCTAACTGACTAGGCGGGTAGGTCTCATGAATAGAAAAAACCGTTCCGTCAAGCATCGCCTCTGGTTTCATTACAAGATCAAAATAAACATTAGAAGGTTCCGCTAACTGAAGGTCAAAGCTATCTTGTCTTAGTTGAAATTGTTGATTGCTCAATAAATACTCAAAATGAGCACCTTCTGATGTATTAAACTGATTGGCTTGTATAGTGTCCATTTGAATCTGTCCATTCGCTTCTAATGTGTCCAAGAAACCTTGCCAAATCTTTCGTTCATTCATATCAATATTCAGATTGAGATTTGGGAAACTCATAAAAGGCGTGCTAAACCCTTTATTTCTATGAATTAACTGGCAGTCAATCCCGTAATAATCAATCGCCATTTGACGGTAATCAGGCAAGTCTTCAATTTTTTCCTCATTGAACCAATAAATACTATTCAGGATATTCATAGAGCTTCTTAAACTCATGCCTGCTTTATCGTCGATTGCATAAGCAATAGGTTCCTTTAATTGATATCCAGAAACAGGAGAGAAAGTACCATCTATAAGAATACGGTCGTTCAAAAAGTCAAAAGAGAGATGCCCGTCTAATAAATCATTATAAGCGGTGTTTTTTGGGAATATATAAGCATTGATCTCTTTGGTAGGGTCAAAAACCTCAATCAGATTAACTCTTTCAGTAAAAGGTTTAACCGCTTTGGTTCTTATTTTCTCCAAGTGATCATCAATATTAGCTTGTTGTTTGGAAGATGTTAATTGAATAATCGCATAGTCGGCATCGAAAACAATCCTAGCTTCTGGTTGACGTTCTTTAATAAACCTTCTTATGTCATCTTCATTGGTATATTTAATAATGCTAAACCAGATTGATTCCTGGGCCCATTGCTCTCGAAAGATCATGATTTTCCCAAAAGGATCGATGCCATTTTCGGAAAATTTAGGTTCGGGATCCTCTTCTTCCGTGTCGTAGGTCCTATCCATAAAATATTCCTCGTTGTAAATTCTTTGAAAGGCTAATTCATTAATGAAATTCCGAGTATTAATTTCTATTACAAAATCACTCTCCTGAGGTATATAGCTATATGCTGCACTAGCATCCTCCGTCATCAATTTTGTAGCTATAAATTGAGCAAAAGGAAGTGTCATCAAAAGAACCATTAGGGCTCCATATTTTTTGAGCATGTGCATAGGGTTAAATTTACTTATTTTTTCCATATTAGAATGGCCTTCTCGGATTCAAAAATGAATAAGACTTTTAATTCGTATAGAACAATGGCCTTTTAACATTTGTTAAGATAATAACTGTAAATTTCCCTTCGTTTTTCCGACAGAGATATCAAACGATAAAGACAAGACTATGAAACAAAATATAAGAATACAATCGATTGGACTAGTAATGGCGATTGGATTATTGTCAGTGAGCTGCAGTCAAGCACAGGAAAATCAACAGAAATCAGACCCTCTTTTAGATGTTGAGAATCAAATTGCTCTCAAGGATGGTGAGGCACCTTTAGCTGTGATACAAAATCCGTCGAACTATAATCAATTGAGTATTGATGAGGCTTATGTTATCGTTGAAAAGGGAACGGAATATCCGAATTCTGGCGAATATGTTCACAATAAAAAGGATGGTCTCTATTTATGTAAGCGTTGTAATGCGCGTTTGTTTGATTCAAAGAGTAAATTTAATTCAGGAACAGGTTGGCCATCTTACGATGATTTTATAGGTGATGGAGTAGAGGTCGTCCTAGATTCGGATGGTTATCGCGAAGAAATTGTGTGCAATAACTGTAAAGCACACCTGGGACACGTTTTTTATAATGAAGGATTCACAAAAAAGAATACACGACACTGCGTCAATTCAATTTCTCTTAACTTTGTAAAACGTGATGATCCACGGTTAGAAATGACGATAAAAGAAGATACAAAAACAGATACCGTTAATATGAAGATAGCAATTTTTGCCTCAGGATGTTTTTGGGGAACAGAGTACTTTTTTGAGAAAGCTGAAGGAGTGATATCAACGCAAGTTGGATACATTGGAGGGACAAAAGATAACCCAACCTATGAGGAGGTTTGTGCTCACACAACCGGACATGCAGAAGCCGTAAGAGTAGCTTATGATGACTCAAAAACGGATTATGAAACCCTGTGTAAATTGTTTTTTGAAACACATGATCCAACACAGGTTAATCGTCAGGGCCCAGACATTGGTGATCAATATCGAACGGAGATTTTTTATCTCGACGATAATCAAAAAGAAATTGCAGAACGTTTGAAGAATGTTTTAGAAGCAGATGATTTGGATGTTGCGACAAAAATAACAGATGCAGCTGACCTACCATTTTGGGAAGGTGAAGATTATCACGAGCACTATTACAGTAAAAAAGGAGGGTCTCCTTATTGCCATATTTACACAAAACGATTTGATTAATTCCATTATTTAAAGCGATATGAAAATTCTTTTGTCACCAGCTAAATCACTCAAAGAGGATGTTGATTTTGATTCGAAACTGACAACATCGATAAAGTTTAGCAAAGAATCGGAACAGCTGATTAAAAAGCTCAAAAAGCTTTCAGTCAAAAAAATTGAGTCGCTCATGCATGTCAGCAGAGATTTGGCAGAGCTAAACTATGAGCGATTTCAACAATTTAGTGAAGAGTTTACATCAGACAATAGTTTTCCTGCGGCTTATGTTTTTAGTGGAGCAGCTTACCAAGGAATGGACTATACAAGCATGTCGATGGAAGATCAAATGGAAGGGCAGGAGCGATTGAGAATTTTATCTGGCTTATACGGCATCTTAAAACCGTTTGACTTAATTCAACCTTACCGATTAGAAATGGGGACTCGCTTTCAAGTGACACCAAAAATGACCAACCTGTACAAATATTGGGGTGATAAAATCCGTCAGCAGCTCGTGTCAGAATTAGCCGAGGAAGGTAGTGATTTGATTGTGAATTTAGCATCCTCAGAATACTTTAAAGCGGCTGAATTGAATAAGATGGATGGCATAACGGTCATTACGCCAGCATTTAAAGATCGAAACAAAAAAGGAGAGTACAAAGTCAATATGCATTATGCAAAAACTGCTCGTGGCAGAATGTCTCGCTATATCATAGAGGAAAAAATTAATGAGCCAGATGCCCTAAAAGGTTATGATGCGGATGGTTATGTTTTTGCACCGAATGAGAGCACTGAAACGGAATTCGTATTCTTGCGTGACTAATCTCTCCTCGAAATAACTGTATCTTTCGTCTCGAAAAATACAAACATGCGCCAGAAAGTAGTTGATATTCTCTTTCATT
>JAURQI010000100.1 GCA_030836155.1 Crocinitomix sp. | reverse complement strand
TCGCTGCAAATGTGAATAAGACGTCTGGGTTTTTCTTTTTATACAGGTATAGCATTCCGACCCCTGTTATCAACAATGCCCCCATATAGGCATAATTTGAATTGACATTATTTCTCAAGACCACAATTAATACCAGAAAAACAGCAGCAAAAAGAATCAAAATTTGCCATGCCATTTTTGTTTTGGCCACGCGTTTGAAATTGTCGGGATGGAGTATTGAAGGTTTTGCTTCAGACGGTGTGGACATCTCTTTAATTTAAAAGGTAGTTCGGTTTATTCTTCAGAATATGGGAATCTCAAATGCTTGACTGATTTTCCTTGGTTTTTTATCTCTTCTAATGATTTGACACCAATCTCTATATGTTCTTTAACGTAATTGCGAGAGACATTTTCGTCGCTTTTGCTTGTTTTTACGCCTTCAGCAATCATTGGTTGATCGGATACAAGTAGGAGCGCACCAGTTGGAATCTTATTAGAGAATCCGGTAATGAATAAGGTGGCTGTTTCCATATCAATCGCCATCGCGCGGGTTTTACGGAGGTATTTTTTAAAATCTTCATCGTGTTCCCATACACGACGGTTGGTTGTATAAACGGTACCTGTCCAGTAGTCGCGGTTAAATTCACGAATCGTGGTAGAAACGGCTCTTTGTAAGGTAAATGCTGGAAGGGCTGGAACTTCTGGGGGAAAATAATCGTTGGATGTTCCTTCTCCTCGAATGGCAGCGATGGGTAAAATCAAATCACCGATTTCTGTCTTTCGTTTTAATCCGCCGCATTTTCCTAGAAAGAGGCAGGCTTTGGGAGAAATAGCACTAAGCAAATCCATTATTGTAGCTGCGTTTGCGCTCCCCATACTAAAATTGATGAACGTAATTTCATTTGACGTAGCATTAGGCATGGCCTTGTCTAGCCCCTGAATTGGAACGTTATTCATTTCGGCAAAAATCTCAAGGTATTTATTGAAATTGGTCAAAAGAATGTACGAACCAAAATCTTCTAGCGCCGTTCCCGTATAACGGGTTAGCCAATCTCTTACTATTTCTTCTTTTGTATTCATACTCATTCTTTTTATTGATATGGGTTATTTTTTAGTTAGGTCTTTAAAGATATTTCCTTTTTCTGACAAAAGAATGGAAATATTTCGAGTCGATTCAAATTGAGAGAAAAGCAAAACGAGAATAACGGTAATCGGCACACTCAATACCATCCCAGCAATGCCCCAAATTGCCCCCCAGAAACTTAAAGCCAGAATCACAACCAACGAACTTACGTTCAATGAATTCCCCATAATTTTCGGTTCAATAATATTCCCAACAACTACTTGAATGGCACCTACCACAACCAAAACGATTGCAGCTTCCTCATATCCTCCAAATTGAAGCAAAGCCATTATTGCCGGAAAAATGGTTGCAATTAGTGACCCAATTGTGGGAATGAAATTTAATAAAAAGATTAAAAAAGCCCAAAAAATGGGAGAATCAACTCCAATGATAAGCAATGCGATATAACTGCAGATACCCGTTATGGAGCTGACTAAGGTCTTGAGTGAGATATATTGGCTTATCGATTTTCGAACACGACTCATTGTGGCTGTTAACTCGGCTTCCTTTTTTTCATTCTCAGCAATGGCAAGTAATTTATGATTAAAGACATTCTCTTCTAATAGAATAAACAAGACATAAAGACCGATCATAAATGCGTTACCGAAAAAGTTTGAAAAGGAACTCAGCATTTCTCTCAGGATGTCAGAGAAGTTTAATTCACTTGTATAATTTGACCAGGCATCTGAAATATTAATACCAATGAGTGCGTTCAGCTCAACGCTGAAATGCTCGAGGTTCTTTTCATATTCGGGTAGTTTCTCAGTAATATCCTGAATATTATGCACTAAAAGATTTACAATAAAACCTAAAACTCCATAGAGGAGGATAATGGAAAGTGTATTCAATAACCACATTGGTATGCGTTTTCCTATGAAAGGAATATGTTTGAATAATTTACGAATCTCCATCACCAAGAACCAGATGAAAATAGCAAGTATTAATGGAATTAAAAAACCTTTACAAATCACCAAAATAAAAACGATGGCGATTAATAATACAAGTATAAGTACACTTTTTTGCAGGTTCATTGGCTTGAAATTAAACAATTCGATTTAGATGGCAAGATTCATTTTATATATTTTCCGAGTATGGTTAAAGCTACGCCAATTTTATGATAATCAATTTCACCGTTAAGCGCTTCATGTATGGGTTTTAGTTGACTGGTAAATCCCATCTTTTTCCGTACTTCCCGAATTTGATTGACTTCATATTCTGTAACAAACTGATTTAGGTTGATTGGATGATTCTCTTCATATAGTTTGCATAAATGCCCTAGGATTGTAGTCGGACTCAATTCACGCTCCTTCGCGATATCTTCTACAGAAAGTCCTGCTAAATATAAATCCAATGTTTGATCAGTTGTACTTTTCTTCGATTTTGACATTGGTTTTGATTTTTGACTGCCAATGATTTCGATCAATTGCTCACCAAAACGTTCAATTTTAACCTTTCCAAGACCTTTAATGTTTTCAAGTTCATCGATATGATCGGGTTTTTTTGCCACGAGTTCGTTTAAGGTGACATCATTGAAAATAACATATGCTGGAACTCGATTTTTGCTTGCCAATTCTTTTCTAAAGGACTTTAAATCCTGTGTTAAAAGATCGGCTGGATCAGCTTTTGCAGCTGCTTTTTTACTTGCCCCTGCTTTTTGTTTCGCTTTCTCAACGGGTTTGGAAATTTGAATTTGTTTCTCACCTTTCAAAACTGCATTTCCGAAAGCTGTTACTCTTAATTTGAGGTGCTGGTCATAAGCAATTTCCATCAAGCCCAGGTTAATCATTTGGTTTAGGTAATGCTGCCAATCTCTAAAACTATGTTCAGCGCCGACTCCATAGGTTTTTAATTGATGATAATTGTTTTCAAAAACATCCATGCTCTTCGCTCCGCGAAGAAGGTTGATAAGTGTATTGAGTCCAACATTTTCCTTCGCGCGGATTATGCCCGATAAAGCCATCTGCGCTAATTGGCTGCCGTCAAATAATTCAGGTGGTGAGATGCAATTATCGCAGTTGCCGCAGGAAGTATCATTTAATTCTCCAAAATAGGAGAGGAGTATATTTCTTCTACAGGTAGTCGCCTCAGCGTATTGCACCATGCGTTGCACTTTTTCACGATAGGTAGATTGCAAATCGCCGTTTTGAACAAAATCATTGAGTAAAACAACATCTCGATAATTATAATAAAGAACCGTTTCGCTTGGCAAACCATCGCGCCCTGCACGTCCAATTTCTTGATAATACCCTTCAATGTTTTTAGGTAAATTATTGTGTATAATCCAACGGACATTAGGTTTGTCGATACCCATTCCAAAAGCAATCGTAGCACAAATGATTTGACAATCATCATGAATAAATGATTCTTGTACATGATCTCGATCAGCATTACTTAATCCGGCATGGTAATGCCGGGCATCATAACCTTTTGATTGCAAAAATTGACTCCATTGCTCTGTTTCTTTTCGCGATAAACAATAGATAATACCTGCTTCATCTGGTCGATTGTTCAAAAACGCTAGAACCTCCTTTTCTTTTTGTTTTTTTGGGACATGTCCACGAACGGCGAGACTGAGATTGTCGCGATTGAAAGAAGAAAGAAACAATTGAGGGTCGTTTAAGCCCAACTGCTGCGCAATGTCTTTTCTTGTAATTTTATCTGCGGTTGCTGTGAGCGCCATATAGGGCACATTGTCATAATGTTTGCGCACCATTTTTATTTGACCGTATTCAGGTCTAAAATCATGTCCCCACATAGAAACACAGTGCGCTTCGTCAATAGCGATAAAGGAAACGGGTACTTCTTTTAACCAATGATCAAAAGCATGGATAAAAGTTTCTGGAGATACATAAAGTAGCTTTACTTTACCTTCAATACATTGATCCACAATAATACGCTTATCAAACTCAGATTGTGAGCTATTGAAAAAAGCAGCTTCAACACCATTTGCTTTCAATGATTCTACTTGGTCTTTCATCAAAGAAATGAGCGGTGAAATGACTATTGTTGTATGCGGAAAGAGTAGCGCAGGTATCTGAAAACAAATCGATTTACCACCGCCAGTAGGCATAACCACAACGGCGTCTTGTCCACTCATTGCGTATTCAATGATATCTCCCTGTAGCGGTCGAAATTCGTCAAATCCGAAAACCTCTTTCAGTATTTTTTTGGGTGTTTGCATCTCTTACAAAGGTAAAAGAAAAGGCAAGTAATAGTGGTCTAATCTGCGTTAGAATGCGATTAATTTCTTCGCCAATAATAGGGCGTGAAGAGTAATGCAACGGTAAACAACTCAAGTCGTCCGAATAACATAAGGAAAGAGAGCAACCATTTACCGGCTGGTGAAATTGCAGAGAAGGTGTGGGAAGGACCGATATCTGATATACCAGGACCAACATTTCCAAGCGATGTTGCGACAGAAGAAATAGCGACTTCGAAATTTTCACCCAAGCCAGTCATCACTACCGATCCTAATACAAAGACAAAAAGATAGAGAAAAATAAAGGCCAAAAGATTGTAAATAATGTGACTGGGCACCTTTTGTTTATTGAGGTACACCGGAATGACAGCATTTGGATGTAAACGTTTTTTAAATTCTAAAAAGCCATTTTTCATCAAAACGACAATACGTACAATTTTGATTCCACCAGAGGTAGAACCAGCAGAGGCGCCTGAGAATAGCAATAAAAAGAAAATAAAAGTAGCCAAAGAACCCCATGTGGTGAAGTCTGCCGAGGCGTATCCCGTTGTGGTAATGGTACTAACTACTTGAAAAGAAGTTTCTCTAAAAGCTCTTAGAAATGTCCCGTCAGTATTAGCGTGAACAACAGGTGTAAGTAGCGCGATAAGTAAAATTACTGCTCCCAAATACCATTTAAATTCATCATTTTTCCAAAATTTCGAAAACTTACCCTTAAATCCGAAATAAAGAAGGGTAAAATTAGTTCCCGCAACAAACATGAAAAAGATAATGACTGCCTCGATTAATGGAGAATTAAATGCCGCAATACTGTCTTGTTTGGTCGAGAAACCACCTGTCGAATTGGTTGTTAATGCGTGGTTAATGGCGTCAAAGAAATTCATACCGCAAAAAAGTAGAATAATCGTTTCCATAACAGTTAGGAAAACATAGATCACCCAGAGTCTTTTAGCCGTTTCTTTGATTCTTGGATGAATTTTATCTTTCGTCGGACCAGGAGCTTCTGCCACAAATAATTCCATACCACCAATACCCAATAATGGAAGAATCGCAATGGTCAATACAATGATTCCCATTCCTCCGATCCATTGGGTCATGCTTCGCCAAAAGAGCATTCCATGTGGAAGTTCTTCAATATTGTCTAAAACTGTTGCTCCAGTCGTTGAAAGACCTGACATGGTCTCAAAAAAGGCACCGCTTATGGTCGGTATACTTCCGCTTAAGAGATAAGGTAGGGTTCCAAAAATAGCCATAGAAACCCAGCCGGCTGTTACGATTAAATAGCCATCTCGCTTTTTGATTTCTGCGTTTTTACTCTGACGGGTTAGTATTTTCAAAATGAAGCCTACTAATAGTGCGATGCCGGCTGATGTTATAAATGGGTAAAAATCATCTTCTCCATAATAAATAGAAAAGCCAATCGATGGCAACATCAATACACCCATGATCAGAATCAAACTGCCTATAACATTTAAGGTAACAGAGCTATTGATTAGGGGTCTAGCCATTTACTGGAAGTACTTTTCAATTAAATGAATGGACTCTGTTAGCGAGAATACAACGGCACGATCCCCTTCTTTTAACTGGAATGATCCAAAAGGAATAAATCCTACATTATCACGAATTACACCCGCAATGTTTGCTGTTCTTGGAAATCTTAGTCGATTGATCGGAAGCTGCGTTACTTTTGATCCCGGTTTTACGATAAACTCAATAATCTCAGCATCAACACCATGTAAATTAGCAATTGCCGTAACATCTCCTTTACGAACATATTTAAAGATATTACTCGCAGCAATAATCTTTTTATTGATTAATGTATCTATACCAATATTTTGTGAAAGGTGGATGTAATCAATATTCTCAACTCGTGCAATCGTTTTTTTAACGTTATGATTGGTAGCCACCAAAGAGGACATGATATTAGACTCCGAGTCAGCCGTAACAGCAATGAACGCATCCATATCAGCTAATCCTTCTTCTTCCAAAGCTGCGACATTTCGTCCATCGACGTTGATAATGAGTGTTTCTTTTAATTCAGAAGCTAACTCTTCACAACGTTCTCGATTTTTCTCAACGAGCGTCACATTATATTCATGTTCAAGTATTTTCGCCGTCTGATAGCCAATGCTACTTCCTCCCAAAATCATGATGTTCCGAATTTCAAAGCATTCTTGCCCACATATTTCTATGATATGATCAATCGAATCGGGGTTAGATATAAAATAGATAATATCATGCGACTTGATCTTGGTGTTTGCGTTTACGATTATCGTATCTTCTTTTCTGTGCAGTGCAATGGGTTTAAAATTCAGATCTGGATTTAAATAGGAACTTTCTTGTATGGTTTTATCTACTAAAGCTGATTTTTCATGCACTGAAATTCCAAAAACGGTCAATTTCCCTCCTTCAAATTCATGATCATCTGTGAAAACGGATCGATTAATCAGCCTTTTTATTTCTTCAGAAGCCAGTTGAACTGGAGAGATGAGTTCATCAATTCCCAACGATTCTAGAAGGTCTGCATTATCTTCATCTTTTAGTTCGAGGTTGTTAATTCGAGCTATTGTTCTTTTAGCACCAAATTTTTTAGCTAGAATAGAAACCAATAAATTAGTTTCTTCTGATGAAGTAACGGCAATTAACAAATCACATGATTCAACCTTAGCCTCTTTTAGCACTGAAATTGACTTGGCATCACCGTGAATAGTAAAGATGTCGATATTGGATTGAATATAATTGAGTCGATCAGCATTTTGATCAATCAAGTATATGTCTTGGTGTTCGCTTGCCATCATTTTTGCCAAATGAAACCCGACGGCACCCGCTCCTGTAATAATGATCTTCATTTATTATTTCGAAATAAAGTATTAGACAAATTTACTGAATTTACTGGGTGAATTACCAAATCCGTTTAATTAAAACGGATTTGTGTATTGAATTTCTAAGCTGTCTAATTCTTGTTTTGTAACAGTAGGAGGTAAGGCACCAGATTCTAGTTTAGTGATCACCAGTTTACCAACGCGTATTGCTTGCTCTTCAGAGGTGAAACCGTTTTTGCCAGGTACAGCCGGAATATGTGGTTGGTTGATAAATACTTGACCGTTGTTTAATATTTGATACCCCCAGTTATTAGGACCATTTTCTATTGTCTCGACTGTGTATTCAATAGTTTCGACGGATTGGTTTAATTCTGCAGCGTCTTGTGTTTGATCAATTAATGCGTCTGTTTGGTCATTCAGTGTATCATTGCCTTCTTGGTTTTTATCGTCTCCGCAAGAAACGAGCAATAACAGGGCCATTAAAGGTATAAGCTTTTGCATCATTGTATCAGAATAATCTTCGATCCGCGATTGTTTTCAGCGTCAAAAAGCACAACTGAATAGGATCCTTTTGACAATTTATCAAGACCCGAAATTCGCAGTGATGTTGAGCCATATCCATCAATTATAATTTGTCCTTCTCTAATTTTTCCTTGCATGTCATAAAGGCGAATTTCATGAATTGGTTTTTGCGTCTGAATTGTCAGGTACTCCGAAGTTGGGTTTGGAAAAGCTTTAAAATCCAGCTGCATGTACTCTTCGTTTGTACTTAAGACGCGGTCATATTCATAAAAATCATCGTGATATACGCCATCATAACCAAGTCCAACAAATACTCTTCCATCAACGGCAAATGCATTGGCTTGTGTTCTTGGTCCTCCCATATAGTCTGCTCGTTGCGTCCATACATTTCCAAAATAATTCCATTCCCAAACATCATCTTGGTATTCGAAAGAATTATCTTCTCCTAACATCAGGTATGCCGAAGGAAAAACACCACATCCAACTGCACCCATCCTCGGCGTTCCTGGAAAGTCAGCCTTTTGACTCCAGTCATCCTCTGTCGGATCATATTCCCAAAAATCTTTTAAATAACCTGTGTTGCTTCTACCTGTTCCAATATATCCCTTGCCACCCATCTTGAATCCTACGGCCTCTTTTCTAGCTAGACCATCAAAATCACCTAAAGCTTCCCAAGTGTTGGTTTCAACTACATATTTATAAAAATCGTCATGTAATCCACTCTCACTCTGACCAGTTCCAACAAAACCTACATTGTCTACTGCGAAAGCAACAGCGCCTGTTCTTGCCTCTCCTAGAAAGTCGGCCATTTGCGTCCATGTTTCCGTTTCAGGGTCATAACGCCAAAGATCCTTTTTTAAGGAGCTGGTGCCAGTTCCCAATCCAATAAAACCAAAGCCACCTGCACTAAAACCTATTGCTGAAGCACGATCTAATCCTCCACCTGTCTCTCCACCCAGACTAAGCTCATCATCCCAATCATCTTGCTCGAGATCATAAGAATACATTTTGCGTTTAAATTCCTCCATGTTAATACCGGTTGCAACAAATCCTTCTCCCTTTAATTCAAAACTTGCACAAGCTCCTCGGGGTGGACCATTAACAGAGTCGCGTTTAATCCAGACATCTTGAGCAGATGTGGTTATGGTAAAAGATGTGATTAACGCTAAAGTGAGTAGGGAGCGGATCATAAAATGCTGATTTTTTCAGAGGTAATCAATTCTTTATTCTCATCGCGGATATGGATGATATAGGTTCCTTTTGTAAAACTATCAACATTGATATGCTGAGTTCCATTGCATCGTTTTAATTGCATGACGGACTCTCCGAGTATGTTGTATAAAGTGATCTCAAAATTTGTATGAGCCAAACCGGGGTCACAAATGATAAATGAATGTGTTGGGTTGGGGTAGATTCGAACTGGGTTTGTGATCAGTTCGTCAACACTGAGTGGACCAGCTGGATAATAGGCATAAAAACTTTGTTTTTTTCCATCTGACTCTTTGCCGATGCCAGCATATCCTGTATCAGCAATAGTAAAAGCTATAGCATGTTTTCTTCCGCCTCCTGGAAAAGGAGCACGATTCGTCCACGTTTGTGTATAATAGTTAAACTCCCATAATTCATCTTTATAACCACCATCAGAACCGAAGACAACAAAGCCTTTAGAGCCAATGCTGAATGCACTTCCTTGCGCGCGCTCTGAGCCTGGTAGTTCAGGTGCAGGCACCCATGTGTTCGATACTGGGTCGTATTCGTGGAAATCTTTACGGAAAATGTCATGGTCTGTTCCTAGACCCACGTATGCTTTGTTTTCGACTACGAAGCTGACCAATTGATATCGGTTGCCTCCAGGGAAAGGTGTTCGTATCGTCCATTCATCTGTGTCCGGATCGTATTGCCAAACTTCAGTAATATAAGCGTCAGATCCAATTTTTCCACATGCCACATATCCTTTGCCTAAAACAGAAAAAGCAGTAGCTTGATAGATCCCTGTATCGCCGCCACCCGGATATGCAGCTAAAGAATCCCATGTGTTTAGAGCGGGGTCATAAGACCATAAATCTTTTAATTTTTCACCAATTTCACTATCATCATCAGAAAAGCCTGTACCGACATAACCTTTTTCATCGATAGAAAAGGCAATGGCATTTCTTCGTTGCGATCCTGGCAAAGAAGCGACTTGCGTCCAAGTGTCAGATGCAGGATTGTATTGCCAAAGATCTTTATGAGTTACCTCTGCTGTGTCCACACCCATCCCGACGTAACCAAAATTGCCTACTGAGAAAGCGATGGCTTTCTCGCGCTTCAGACCTCCGAATGAAGCTTTTTTCTCCCATTCATTCCCTTGTGAAAATGTGGATAAGCTGATTAATAGCGAACATAGGAGCGTAGTTCGAAGCATAATTAACTGTTTGTTCATGGTTATAACAACTTATGTTGCTTTGTCCCTCAAATGAGGTTCTGCATGTAAATATACGAATTCATTGACGAATCTAAAAAGATTAAAGAGTCATCAGGTTTGATTATCTTTACATAAAAAAAAGATGAGCGAAGCGCGTCAACTCGAACCACAAATAATTTGGAACCATTTTGAAGATCTTAACGCTGTTCCAAGACCATCAAAAAAAGAAGAGCGAGTCATTCAATTTATGCTTGATTTTGGAAACCGTCTTGGATTAGAAACGGTAAGGGATGCTATTGGAAACGTAATAATAAAAAAGCCGGCAACTAAGGGATACGAGAATCGGGAAACGGTTATTCTACAATCACATATTGATATGGTGCATCAAAAAAATGCTTCAACAGTATTTGATTTTAATGAAGAAGGAATACGCTCATATATTGACGGGGAATGGGTAAAGGCTGAAGGAACGACACTTGGTGCTGATAATGGTATGGGAGTAGCAGCTGCTATGTCTTTATTATCGTCAACAGACGTTGAGCATCCAGCATTAGAAGCTTTATTTACTATTGATGAGGAGACTGGAATGACTGGAGCAAAGGAATTAGATCCTTCATTTTTGTCAGGTAAAATATTACTTAACCTAGATACAGAGGATGATGATGAATTTTCTGTAGGTTGCGCAGGAGGTATTGATACCAATACTTCATATACCTGTGATTTAGAAACTATTCCATCTGATCATGTATTGATGCAAATAACGGTAAATGGTTTAAAAGGAGGGCATTCAGGCATGGATATTCATTTAGGACGTGGAAATGCCAATAAATGGATGAATCGACTTGTTTATAATATGTCTAAGGCCGGTGATGTGCGATTTGTTTCGATCGAAGGCGGAAGTTTGCGCAATGCCATTCCGCGCGAGAGCGTCGCTATTGTTGCTGTTCCTCGAACAGGGAAGGAAAAGATTTTAGCTGCTTTTGATGAAATGAAAACGGTATTGCTGCAAGAATTCTCAATTGTTGAAGAGGATGCAAAGATTCAAATTGAACCCATAGCAAATGGTGCGTCAAAAATGGTGTCTAGAAAAGACCATGATGCCATAATTTCAGTTATTTATACGGCACCAAATGGCGTATGGGCAATGAGTGAAAAGATAAATGGGTTGGTAGAGACTTCTTCTTCATTAGCACGTGTTATTGTAAAAGACGGTGTTTTCGAAACAAAGTCTTTACAGCGAAGCATGCTAGAAACAGGGAAAGACGATATTGCAACAGCTATACGATTTAATTTTGAGCATATAGGCGCTACTGTGCAGCAGAGTGGTGATTATCCAGGGTGGGCACCAAATCCAGGTTCTCCAATTCTAAAAGTTCTAGAAAAACGATACCGGGAAATGTTTAATGAGGCTCCTCAAGTAAAGGCTTGCCATGCAGGACTTGAATGCGGTATTTTGAGCAAGCATCTGCCAGCTTGTGATATGATTTCATTTGGTCCGACGATTAGAAATCCGCATTCACCAGATGAAAAGGTGAATATAGCTTCCGTTCAAAAATTTTGGAGATTTCTGAAGGCTGTTATGAAGGAAATTCCTGCAAAATAGAAATGAAAGTTGTTGTCTTCGCCATATTAACCTGTCTAATCTTATTTGCTTGTGGTCCTGGTAATCTGACACATGAGCGGTATGTTTTTAATAATTCAGGTGAAGATACAATCAGGGTATATAATCCTGATTCAGAACAACTGGACACACTTTATCCGGGTGATACGACATTGATTTATCGCTACGAAATGCTTGATACGCAGGTCGAACGAGCAGCTTGCGCATGGGGAGGAGATACGCTGCTTATATATAACCAAGATGACGAGGGCGTGCTGATTTCAGTGAATAATGAGGATTATTGGACGACAACAATTCAAGGGGAAAAAGAAAAACGACAACGCTGTTATTTTATCATTACTCCTGAAGATTTTCCAGAATGAGACTGTTCTTAATATTAGGTTTACTTTTTCTGAAAACGACGGTATATGGCCAATTTACGATTGGTGTCAAGATAGGTGGAATAGCATTTCATCAGCAACCAGTCAGTCCGAATTATTACAAATGGTCAATCGATAAAAATGGGCGATTTGTGGGATTTGCCGGATTCTCAATTACTGCTGGATATCGTTTTAATCCTTTTATTGGCGTCAAGGTGATTCAAACCATACTCCCTTATGATTGTGCTGGAAAATTTTCTGGAATTACACATATTGGAGTTGATTTTCATGATGATATCATTGGGATTAAAAATGAGCGGCATCAGCTTTCTGCTAGCTTTGGGCCCTTGTTTTATTAACGTAAAAACTGGAAATCCGTTCCGCATTATTATGTAGACGAGGGGTTTATGAATCCAAGCAAAAATGATCAGTGGGAACGAAAATTCGTTTGGTATGCGGGGCAAATTCAATATGATTTTTATTGGAATCCAAGGGAGGCAATATCGACGAATTTTTTACCAGGATTTCCTTATATATATACTTTTATTACAGGCTATCAAAGCTCAATTAATGAGTGACTTAAGTTAAGTTACTTTAAGTAAGTAATTAGCCTATCTTGAACGTCAAGTTTTATAATTCCATGTTCACTTAAGTATCTCAATTCGATCAATAGTTCCTGTTCTTCGATACTTGGAAAAGCTTTTATTAGATCTGCCAATTTTCCTGTATGATTTGTACAGTTTATTTTGCACCAAGTTAAAATCGGTTCTGTCTTAATCTTTTCAGGAACCCTCTTTTCCAAATGTTTACAATAAGAGCATTGTCCGCAAGCTAGACCGTCCGTTTCTCCAAAATAGTTGAGCAGAAATTGGCTTGTACAGCCTTTGGACGAGGCAAAATCGATCATGGCACCGATTTTACTGAGCGCTACTTTTTTCCGTTTATGATAAAATGTTGGGTCAATCGAAAAGTGTGTAGGAGCTAATCTTTCTGTTTTATAAGTGAGCGTAGGTTGATTATTACGAGGGATATAGTCTATAACTTCCGCATCATTTAGAAACTGCAATTTCTGTAAAATTGTCTTCCGCGGCAAACCTGTCTTTTTAGCAATGTTATTTTCATCAAATCTGGCGTAGTTCTCAAATATCCCCATTTCAGAGCGTAGTAAAAAGAGTATGACGGTATTGATCTCTTTGTCTCTGACTTGATAGGAATATAGACCTGCCTGATCCGATAAAATCTTAATTTGACTGGGTTGATTGTAGTTTTCACTTAATTCTATGAAACCGCATAATTCAAGAAACTTGAGGGCGTTATAGGTAATGGTAATCGGTTGATTATACTTCTCCGAGAATTGCGCTATGTCGATAGGAAATGAGCACTCTTCACCTGAGCCTACCGCCAATTGAAAGTGATTTCCAAGAGCATCATAAATCCGCTTGATTAATGCTATAGGTGGAAAGCGCTTGTCAATTGATTCCTCCAAGCGTTTTAAATCTTCTACTGTGTAATAAAGTAGTGCTTCGGCAGGTTTTCCATCTCTTCCAGCGCGTCCGGCTTCTTGAAAGTATGCCTCTGGACTTTGCGGAATGTCGTAGTGTAATACAAATTGAACATCAGGCTTGTCAATTCCCATGCCGAAGGCATTTGTTGACACAATGATTTGGGTTTTTCCAATTGTCCAATTTTTTTGCTTTTGACGTCTTTCTTCATGACGCAATCCTGCATGATAATAATCGACATTAAACCCTTCGATCAAAAGTCTATTGCATACTGTTTTGACCGA
The DNA here is from genome assembly GCA_030836155.1 of Crocinitomix sp. Lineage (GTDB taxonomy): Bacteria > Bacteroidota > Bacteroidia > Flavobacteriales_D > Crocinitomicaceae > Crocinitomix. Next base: position 5,084 of record JAURQI010000100.1, on the reverse strand, counting down.
TCTTCTTGTTCCACAATAAATGATTCCGGATCCACTCTTATTGCTTATGAAGTGTATTAAGCGGTTGATTTTATTATTCGTTAGTTCGATGTTGTAGATCAGGTTTGATCGCTCAAAACTTTTTCTGATTACCTGTTTAGATCGAAATTTTAATTGCGCCTGAATATCATCGACAACATCGGGAGTAGCAGTTGCCGTTAAGGCTAATACCGTCGTTTTAGGTTTCAGTTCCCTTAAATCGGCAATAGACAAATAAGCTGGTCTGAAATCATATCCCCATTCAGAAATACAATGCGCTTCGTCGACAGCAATGAGATTAATTTTCATCTTTTCAAAACGCGCCTTAAATAATCGCGTTTGGAGCCGTTCTGGTGAAACATAAAGAAATTTCAGCTCTCCATAAATGGCATTATCCAAAGCAATGTCAATTTGACGCTTGCTCATGGCAGAAGTTATGGCAGCAGCTTTAATGCCCCTTTTTTGAAGTTGATTAACTTGATCCTCCATCAAAGCAATTAAAGGAGAAACAACTAAACATAAACCTTCATGAATTAAAGCGGGTACCTGAAAACAAATTGATTTACCGCCACCCGTAGGTAATAGAGCGAGGCAATCCTTTTCTTCTAGAACGGATGAAATGATTTCCTTTTGCTTGTCACGAAAAGTGTCAAAGCCCCAGTATTGTTTGAGTATGTTAATTGGTTTGTCCATTTACTTGCCTTCACGAGCTCAATACACGAAATTAACCAAAGATTCTGGCAATAGCGCTTGAAGCCGAATCATTTTATAGATCTTTATTAATTCTTTCAATTATTGATGAACATTTTTAACTGTTAAGTCGTTTTGCTTAGGAGATTATGAAGTAGATGAGCAGTGCGAAATAAGCCTCATTCGAGAGTTCTAAAGAAGAATAATGTAATTAAAATTGGATGCCTAAATAATTGGTTAAACCATAAAAAATAGCTATCTTCGCGCTGCATTAAACTGAGGGTAAAAATGGCGACAGATACTGTAAATATTAAGATTACGAAGGTTGATAATTCAAGAATTGAGTCTGTTGACTTCGAGAATTTGCCATTCGGTAAGTTTTTTTCAGACCACATGTTTGAAATGAATTATGCTAATGGGAAATGGGGAGAACCAACCATTGTTCCTTTTCAAAACCTTTCGCTACACCCCGCAACATCTGCCTTGCATTATGGACAAGCTATTTTTGAAGGTCTAAAAGCGCAAAAAGGAGCAAATGGAGAAATTTTAGTTTTTCGTCCGGATATGAATGCAAAGCGATTTAATGAGTCTGCGAAACGCATGTGTATGGCTCCAATTCCTGAGGGGATCTTTTTAGAAGGATTGAAGTCTTTATTGAATTTGGATCGTGCTTGGGTTTCTTCTAAAGATGGGCAATCACTATATATCCGTCCATTTATGATTGCAACGGATGACTATGTTGGGATTCGTCCATCAGAACGCTATAAATTTTTAATTATTACTTCACCTGTTGGAGCATATTATTCTGAACCTGTAAAAGTGAAGATAGAAACAAAATATACGCGAGCTGCGGCTGGAGGAGTAGGTAGAGCGAAGGCTGCAGGTAACTATGCTGCTTCATTGTATCCTGCAAAACTCGCTGAAGAACAAGGTTACCGTCAGTTGATTTGGACGGATGCTAAAACACATACGTATATTGAAGAAGCTGGAACGATGAATGTTATTTTCCAAATAGGAGATAAGCTTATCACGCCTTCAGAGGAGGAGGATACGATTTTAAAAGGAATTACAAAACGAAGTGTTGTTCAGATCGCAAAGGAATGGGGAATAGAGGTAGAGGAGCGAAAAGTAACAATAGCTGAAATAATTGAAGCGATGGAAAACGGCACCTTAAAGGATGCCTTTGGTGCAGGTACTGCAGCGACGATTGCTCATATCAGTGAAATAGGTTATGAGGGTAAAGATTATAAATTACCGGCGATTGAAGAGCGTGAAATTTCAAATAAGATTAAAAATTACATCAGCCAATATAAATCAGGTGAAATAGAAGATAAGTTCGACTGGTTAATGCGTGTATAATCAAATCAATAAAAAACTGATAAAAGGGATTTCGTAAAATGCGAACTCCCTTTTTTTAATCAAACAAACGTATAGTCTATGGAGATTCAACAATACGGATTAATTGGTCGCAAACTTGAACATTCTTTTTCGAAAGCATTTTTCGCTAAAAAGTTTGAAAATGAGCATATTTCCGCAGATTATTCAAATTACGAAATACCTTCTATTGAAGGGATTCGTGATATATTGAATTCTGATATTCAGGGATTTAATGTAACAATTCCATATAAAAAATCAATCATTCCATACTTAGATGAAGTTAAAGGGGTAGCCGCAGAAATTAATGCAGTCAATACGGTCAAAAATGAAGGCGGAAAATGGGTTGGTTATAATACGGATGTGTTCGGTTTTCGACAGATGATCAAGCCATTTTTCAAATCTCATCATGAAAGAGCGATGATTTTGGGTACGGGTGGTGCTGCTGAGGCTGTTGCTTTTGTTCTTGAGCAACTAGGAGCAAACGTCATCTATATTTCAAGGGATAAGACTGGGGTAGATTATTTTAATTATGAGGATATCAACGAAAATATGATTCGCTTTAATGGCATTATTGTCAATACAACTCCTTTAGGCACCTATCCAAAAACAGAAGAATTCCCATCAATTCCTTATCCGTTTTTAACGGATAATCATTTGGTAATTGATTTGATTTATAATCCAGCAGAAACTGTATTTTTGAAAAGAAGTCGCCTTCAAGGGGCGGTCATATTAAATGGTAAAACTATGCTTCATCAGCAAGCTGAAGAGGCATGGAGAATTTGGAATAAATAAATTTAAAAATGAAAAAAAATACCCTATTATCTCTAATTACAGTATTTCTAATAGGTTGTGGATCAGATAAACGTGAGAACTTTACAACGCTTAACGAGGACGGTGATATCGTAATTTCTGAAGAGTCAACCGCTATTTTAGAGGCGATTCAAGCTGATTATGATGCTTGTAAATCAAATGAATCTGAAGAGCGTGAGTGTAATCGTTTTACCGCGGAAGCGCTTTGTCGTTTTTATCAAATAGATGATTTTAAAAAGAACGATGAATATGTCACGTACAGAGAAATAAAGAATGTTGTTACACTAAATGGTGGTCTGTGGGAGCCCATTGGACTAGCGACCGAACAATCAAATTTAGATTTAGCTCAGACCAATGCAAATAATGCGGAGGCTACGATTGCATTTGATCCAACAAAATCGAATCATGTGGCCATTATTCTTCCGGGTAAACAGACAAAATCAAATGCGTGGGGTGCAGAAGTACCAAATTCTGCAAGTTTCTTTATCCACAAGCATGATTCTTATATCAATAAGGGATTGAGTTATTCGTTTTCATCTCCAGAAGGTATTTTTCTTTATCAACGCAAAGATTAACACTGATTATAATATATTAACCATTTTAGGTCCTACAGCCAGTGGAAAAACGGCTTTAGCCTGTCAATTAGCTGCGGTTTTAGAAGGAGAGATTATATCCGCTGATTCAAGACAAGTATACCGTTTTATGGATATTGGAACCGGCAAAGATCTCGATGAATATGAGGTGGACGGCAATCAGATACCTTATCATTTAATTGATATACACCTTCCAGGTTACCTATATAATATTGCTGAATTTCAGGCAGATTTTGCCACCGTTTTTGAGTCTATCCATCAAAAGTCTAAATTCCCTATACTGTGTGGAGGAAGCGGTTTGTATATTGAGACGGCATTGCGTGGGCATTCTTTTTTAGGCATCCCGTCAGATGCAATTCGACGTCAGCAATTAGAGACGTTGACCTCGAATGAGATTGATGAATGGTATCAAAAATTACCAACTTCACTCACTGATAAACTGAATGCAAAAACAGATAAGCGAAAAATTCGAGCAATTATTATAGATGAATACTTGAAGCAACATCCAGATTGGAAACCGCGCAGCTTACCAGATGTCAAACCCTTGATTGTTGGGGTTGATATTGATCGTGATTTAAGAAGAGATAAAATCACAAAACGATTAAAGTTTCGACTTGCTCATGGTATGATTGAAGAGGTGGAGTTATTACTTTCAGAGCACGGCCTCAGTTATGAGCAACTTGACTATTATGGACTGGAGTATAAATGGGTCGGTCTTTATTTACAAGGAGGAATAGATCGAGATATGCTTTTTGAAAGGCTTAATATCGCCATCCATCAATTTGCAAAGCGTCAAATGACTTGGTTTCGAAAGATGGAGAAAGACGGTTTTGATATTCATTGGATCGATGCATCAAAACCCAATCCAATTAAAGTTGCCATGGTTTTGGAGTTATTGCATGCTTAATCGGTGTTGATTCAAAAGCTGTATTTTAAATTGAATCCTAGATTAAAAGTGGTTCTTCCGTATCCGGGGCTTTCGAGCCATCTTTGATAATGTACTTTTGTGTAAGTCCCCAAGATTAATGGGATTCCAAATCGATTAAAGTCATATTCAACCCCTAATTGAGGAACAAAACTTAAGGTTTGGTGAAATGTTTTATTGCCCAAGTAATAATTTTGCGCAAGGCCGTAATTTGCTCCTAATCCAACATAAAAATTAACCCCATTATTCATTTGCCACAAACGTTGAATGTCAATACCGACATTGCCGTATTTCCAGCCACCCGTGCTCAATTTATAACCACGATATTCCAATTCAGTACTTAATCTAAATTTAGGGCTAAAGTGGTATTGATAGGTTAAACCGGGGGATAAACGGCTATATGGTGTTTCAAATTTTAAGCCTAACTCATGTTTCGTTTCTTTTTCTTGAGCAAAAATACCATTGCTCATTATCAGCAATGCGATAATAAATTTAGTTTTCATATTGAAGTCTTTTCAGTGGTACGTTTGACACACGGAGATGACTACAAGCAAAGACTTAAATTATATTTTTTTAACAATGATTTAAAACGTAAATCGTAACGAAAAAGCGGCGCCATAACCAATTCCAGACACACCGCCATTTAATCCCCACATAGGACGAGTGTCAAG
>JAURQI010000099.1 GCA_030836155.1 Crocinitomix sp. | reverse complement strand
TAATAAATGGAGACCTACAACTGGCAGCATAACACTGAGCCTTTAGTGATAGCGCGTGTTCTTCAAGTTAGATCGAACGGATAAAAATGTATTTTTAAACAAAACTATATTCACTAAATTCATGCTTTGTACGCGGCTAATTATATTTTCAATTTTTCTCGTCACTTTGTTCGGCTGTCGAAAAGACAATATTGAATATGACTACCGTGATCCATACATCGGCGATTATCATTTTAAAATTGTTGTACATTCTTGGATGCTTGGTCAACCTGACGAATATGACACCTTCTATAGGTTGGGGCACATCAAGAAATATGAATATTTTGATTCACAGAACGGAAACGTTTCACCGGTCTATATTGACTCAACCACTTTATGCTGACGTCATGCAGTGTACGTCTTCAGCGCAAACTCAACGCTAAAAACAACAATTACCATAGAAGCGACTGAAGAAGGAATTGCTTTTTTAAATTCCATGGCAGAAGAAATGAAAAAATTCACCGTTGACGCGATGCGAATGGAGCCAAAAGAACATTCAGATCCAGCTTTAGAAGGAAAAGTGGCCAAAGGATTTATTGCCAACAGCAATGGAGAAGTGCTAAAAGCAGAACGCGTTAATATCACATCAAAACCATATTTCATCAAAAAAAATGCGCTGGGTGTAATCGAGTATAGAGAGTTCTATGCCCATGTGGCATTCAAGAAAAAAGATGGTTCTTATTATGTACAAGAGGTAAGGTGCGTTAACAAATGTGCCAATGGCAGCTATCAAGCATTAAAAGTTTACGGCAGCGGATCTTCGCGCGAAATCCGTTTCGAAAATATCAATAAATAAAGGGTCAAATGGTTTAACCCGGTCCGGTAATCAGAAAAAGCGACTTGTTAATGACGAGTCGCTTTTTTGTTTACAGTGTATTTTGTCATTTAAAACTTAAAAAACCACATTAACTGAGGCATTGGAAATGAAAAGCTTTCTGAACCACCAATTTCATCTGCCCAACTAAATACCGTAACGCCTGTTAAAGAAATCTGAAAAGCTGATTTCTCCGTTTTTTGAAAACGCATACCGGGCATGATAAACAAAGCCGTTGTCCTTGAAGTATAGGCTAATGTCTCATGGCGGTAAATACCCGGAGAATAACTTCCAAACTCATCATAGAAAGGCTCTTGCATTGTAGTTGTATTTGTTCCAATATCTTTTTGAGAAAAAACACCAATCATCGAATCAAACACAAAACTGGTTTTAGCGCCCACCTTTGCAATACCAGCAATGGAAAATATCGGTCCATGAATGGGAGACGTCAAACGCCTTGACCCCGTATCATAATAAGAATAGGAATATGAATCATTATTTATGACAACTCCCTCATCAGGATACCACTCACGAGAACCTGTTAACAGGTGCGCATATCCTCCTGAAAAAGTCATATTCGTCGAGCGCGAACCAACTGTAAAATTCATAAAGTGCAAGCCTCCATAACCTCTAAAATTGTTAAGATAACCCGTTGTTCCGATCAAAGACCCTATCGAGACATTGAAATTTCTGGATGTATCCGTATTAAACGTATATTTTCCAGCCGCAACGAAAGGACTTGCAATCCATGTTGTCATAACACCCAATGAAAGCTGATCGGTCACAGCAAAATGAACCTCTGGCCCATACAAATTAATCAAAGCATAGTTCTCCCCTTTTTGAATCGGTAAGGCATTCGTTGTAAATGAATAACGGGTTGTAAAGGGTCCAGCGACACGATATTCGCCACAGACAATATCGCTTTCGTTTTCTATTTTGGTGATGGACTTAATATCAGATTTCGGTATATAAATCTTACCTAACTCTTTGGTCATTATCAAAACTTCACGCCCATCATCACTTATGATTTCTCCAATATATTCGGTGCCGTCATTTTTCACTAATAACGATAGTTGAATGTTGGATTTTACAGTATCTGCAGGCTCTTGAGCCATCAGCATGGATTGAGCGCCCAAAAACAAAAATGCGAACACTAATAAACTCTTCATAAAAACTTCTATTATTTTAAAACTTAAAAAACCACATCAACATGGGCATCGGAAACGAATAACTGTTTGCGCCTCCAAAGGCATCTACCCACTCAAAAACCGAAACCCCAGCTAAAGAAACTTGGAAAGCCTTTTTATCCGTTTTTTGGAAACGCATACCAGGCATGATAAATAATGCAGTCGTCCGACTAGTATAATAGGTTGTTTCATGTTGATACCACCCATCAACATACTGATTCAAGTCATAATCGTAATACGATTCTGTAATAGCTGTCGTTCTAGTATTCCAAGAGTTTTGAGAAAAAACTCCGAGCATTGAATCAAAAACAAAACTCGCTTTGGCACCCACTTTGGCAATACCTGCTATTGAAACAATAGGCCCATGCACGGTTGGTCTAGTTGTTAATTCACCTACTTGATACCTAGAGTCACTAAATGTAATCCCTTCTGATGGCTTATAACCTTCAAATCCCGCCATCAAATGCGCATAACCAGCAGAAAAAGTGATGTTCTTGGAGCGAGAACCTGATGTAAAGTTCATAAAATGTAAACCTCCGTAACCTCTAAATTGGTTGAGATAACCCGTTGTTCCAATTAATGATCCTATGGATACATTAAAATTTCTTGTTGTGTCTTTGCTAAACGTATATTTCCCAGCAACGATGAGCGGACTGACGGCCCAAGTCGTCATCACACCAAGTGATAACTGCTCACTCACGGCAAAATGCACCTCAGGGCCATAAAGGTTGATTAATGCATAGTTTTCGCCTTTCTGAATTGGCAACGCATTGGTCGTAAAAGAATAGCGCGT
>JAURQI010000098.1 GCA_030836155.1 Crocinitomix sp. | reverse complement strand
GTTCCTTCTTACTTTGTGCATTTGCAATAGTCATTGTACATGCCATCACTGCACTTAAAATTATTTTCGTCATTGTATTCATCTGTTTCGTTTTTACTAACGCTAACGGTTTTGCTAAACTGCGTTTTAGTGCAGTTTAGGTTTTGTTGGGCACAGTAATTTTTATTTTTTAGTCGCTTTGTAACCCATACTTGCCAATTCTCCGTCTTTGTCAAAAAGTGTCATGTTTTTATTGCCGTCAATCTTGTAATATTCTCCGTACGTGTTGCCTTTAACGGAATATTTGTCTCCCTTTTTGTCAAGAATTTCAGTTTTGTAATCTCCTTGGGGGATAACTCCAATGTACTCGTTGCCTTTCTTGTATATTTCGTAAGGGTATTGGGTCTTGCTCATGGAGTTGGTAATCTCCCATTTACCGAATAATTCATAGTCGGTTTTGAGCATGTCGTAATTACTGTTTCCTGAAGCTGTTTCGACTTCTTCAAATGGCTTACTATTTATAGCGTCTGCAAATATTTTGTTGAAACTTTTAGTTACTTCTGTTTCTTGACCTTTAGAACTTGCATACTCCATTCCTAAAGATTTTAGTTCTCCGGTAACAACACCTTTTTGTAACAGTAGTTTTGAGTCAGGGTCATTTTCAAGTTGCTCAACTTCTTTTAGCCACTTGTTGTAAGGTCCGCCTTGTCCAAATCCGAATTTTTTAAAATCGTCTTTGCCTTTAAATTCTATGAGTTCGCTATAAAGTGACTTGAACTGTCCGAAAATCTTCTCAATTTTTTCGGTGTTGTCAACTTCTTCAACTTTTACAGTTTCTTTTTCTTCTGCCTTTTTCTGGTCATTCTTACAGGACATTAAACTGACTGTTACGATTAATGTTAATAGGAGAATTTTTTTCATTTTTGTTTGTTTTTATTGTGCCCAACATCTGTATAAAGCTATCTACTTTATTTTGGCTAAAGATATACCTTTATTTTCCTTATCCACTCCTCTCGCACTGCTGTGGTAGGAAGCAGATTTAATTCGGTATAAATTCTTATTAATTAGGTTAACAAGACTAAGATAAGAAATTTCGAACTATCTCAAATGGTTATGTTAGAAACTTAAGCCCATTGTGAAAAACAAGTTGAATCAGGTGCGGGGGTATTTGGATTGGGTTGCTAACTACCATTTCTCGAGGGGCTTAAACCTAGCAAAGGGTCAGCAGTATCGGTATACGTGCTTTAGTCATGTTTGTGTGCGCAATTTTGTTCTATATTTAGAGACTAACGCAAAACGAATATCCGACTCATTTCAATTCAGGCTATTAATACTTAACTTACTTCTATAAAATGTCTCAATCAGATAATAACGATAAAGAAAAATTAGGATTTAAAAAGCGTCTGAGCACTGCTCATATTTTATTATATGGAGTCGGCACCATGTTGGGGGCTGGTATCTATGTGATGGTTGGAAAAGTGGCAGGATACGCAGGTTCATTGGCGCCGTTGTCTTTCGTTATTGCCGGTGTGCTTGCAGGATTAACCGCCTATTCTTATTCGCTGCTAGCCCCGCGATTCCCAAAAAGTGGAGGTGAGATTGAATATGTGCGTGCAGCAACACATTCAAAACGATTGGCTTCCATGGTTGGCTGGGGCGTTATTTTCACAGGTATTATTTCAGCAGCAGCGATATCAAAAGGATTTGTTGGCTATCTTGATATTTTTATCGAATTTCCTGACTGGATGGTCATTAGCATCGTCATTTTTATATTGAGTGCAATCGCTATTTGGGGGATTGGCGAGTCAATGGCAGTCATCGGAATAATTACTTTAATCGAAGTATCGGGATTGATCTTCATCATTAGCGCCTCAGGCGTTAGTCCGTCTCAGGTTGGTGACCACTTTGCTGAACTTTTCATAAATTCTCCAGACAACGACATATTCTCTGTCTTTCAAGGGGCTTTTCTAGCTTTTTTTGCTTTTGTTGGTTTCGAGGATTTGGCCAATATTGCGGAGGAAGCAAAGAATCCAAAAAAAAGTATGCCGATCGCTTTGCTAGGCGGATTGAGCATTGCTTTGATTCTTTATATACTCGTAGCTGTTGTAGCAGTTATCGCACTACCACTTGATGTACTTACATCAACAGAAGCACCAATGGCTGAAATTCTTTCACCTAAGGGAGAAGGTTATATCTACTTTATTGCGCTCATTAGTTTGATAGCCGTAATCAACGGTGTATTGGCTCAAATCATCATGGGATCTAGAGTATTGTTTGGCTTAGCTAGACAGAAGAGCGCCCCGTCTTTTCTAAAGGAGGTTCACCAAAAGTTTCAAACACCTATAGCGGCTACTATAATCATAGGAATAGCTATTACATTTCTGGCCATTGTGGTTCCAATAGTAAATCTTGCTAATACAACCTCCTATGTAATCATAAGTGTATTTGTACTCGTCAATTTTTCTCAAGTCATCCTCATCTACAAAGACAGAAAATTCAGAATGTTCCGAACGATTAAGTTTTGGTTGCCCTTTCTCGGTGGCTTACTCTGTCTAGTTTTCTTGTCGTTTAAAACCTTTGCTCTAATTTAAATGTGTAAGGTTAAGATTTGAAATGCTAGACGTATACGCCATGTCAGCATCTGAAGTCCATTGTGAAAAACGAGTTGAATCGGGTGCGAGCATTTGTAGGGCTTATGGATATGTTTCAAACTCCGAACTCCTCAAAGTTTATCGGCTCCACGGAGTAAATGTGGGCGAAATAATCTTATATTCATGCTGTGATTTATCAGTTATTAAAAATACTATCGAAATTGACCATATTTGGTTATTTCAGGAAATGGTCGATTACAGGAAAGGAAAACATTCCTGAAAACGATCCTGTCATTTTTGTCGCCAATCATCCCAGTGCCTTTATGGATCCTATTGTGGCAGCGGCTTCGGTCAAACGTCCGGTTTATTTTTTGGCTGCGGGTGAGTATGTTGGGAAAGGAATACAAGGATGGTTTTTTCAGCGTATGCTACATATGATTCCGATATTTCGCCCATCAACCCGACCTGGCGAAACACACAAGAATCAGGACAGCTTTAAACGATGTCACGAACATTTAGGTAAAGGCGGAACGTTAATCATCTTTCCTGAAGGGGTTAGTTTAACCGAGCGAAAACTTAAATCATTAAAAACCGGCACAGTTAGAATCGCAATCGGAGCGGAAAAAGAATACAATCGAAGTGTCGCTATCGTTCCAATTGGCCTAAACTACTCCGATCCACACAGCTTTCGTAGTGATTTATTGATTCAGATTGGTAAGCCTTTTTACCTGTCAAATGAAGATGAGCTGCAACAAACATGTAATACTGAGGAAATAAAAGAATTGACATTGGAACTGGAGAACCGATTGCGTTCATTGGTTTTACATCTTCCAACACCCGGAACAGAGAAAGTTTTTGAAAAGCTAGATGCGATTTTTACAAGAGACTTAAAAAATGAACTAAATATTACCTTTTCAGATCAAGTGTCAGAATTTGAACTGCAAAAAGGATTTTCTGACGCTATCCTTTACTTTCAGCAAGAAAAGCCAGAATTATATACGATAACACTGGATCAAATGGAAGCATACGAAAATGCTTTGACTCAAGCCGATCTCATCGATAAAGATATTGCAGGGCTTTCAGATCAATTAAAGTATAGGAGAGTGTGGTCTTTTTTGCTGGGCCTGCCTTTCTTTATACTGGGTGTGATCAATAATGTCATTCCGTACAAAGCAAGCGGCTGGTTAGCTAGAAAATTGACTTCTGACCGGACGTTTGCTGGTAGCTTTGTTCTGGCGATGGGTCTAGGATTATTCTCGATATGGTATATTGGGATTAGCATATTATTAGGAAGTGTGCTTTTTGGATGGTGGGCTTTACTCTACCCTATTTTAATGTATGCCACCGGTATTTACGCATTGATTTATTTGACTGCGGCAAAACAAAGTAAACGTAGAATACATCTGCGACAAATCGCTAAGCAGCAACCTGAACTAATTGAGGATATAAAAGAAAAAAGAAATGCGCTTATCACCTTATTTAAAGGCTGTCAAGAGGATTATTTAAAATCACAGGAGGCGAAACTTACGCTAGAAGAAACTGTCTCTTAATAATTTGATAAAGATCGATCACCGGTAGGTTTTTTCTCCAAGACTTGAATAAGGAATTCACCATAAGCCCATTCATACTCAGAAATTTCATGCGCACTAAATAAACCATGAAACATTTGGAAAGAAAAATAACGCGGCCATCCTTTACCATCCACTTTATATTCAATTTTATCTTTTTTGGCAGAGCTACCAATCTCCAGACAAATGACGTCACCAATTTTTGGCTCAAACTGATAATAAGACAATTCTGTTAACAACATTTTTTCGCCATTCAGTTTAATCGTGTACCCATCCATATTTTGATGATGCCCTAAAAAACCAAAAAGATAGAGTGTTTTACCTTTAAACAGATCACGATTTTCATCTCTATTCTCCATTCTTAGATGAAAGATATCAAACGTGATGTATTTCTCTTCGCCGTACGAAAACAAATCATCCTTTTTTACTCTAAATGCATTTGCTCCAAGTCGGTTTGCACGATCTTGAGCCATTGAATAAATCTCTTTAATCGTATGCTGAACAATAGTATCTAGCTCAATTTTCAGCGTACCAATCCATGTATAACCGTAATCGGGCATCCGATCATACAAACAATGAAAACCTTCTACTTTCTCATGATGGAAATAATCTTCATTCACGTCAATCACTTTTAGTTTTTGACCAAATGATAAACCACTCAAAAGAAGAGCTATAATCAGTATGTAGTTTTTCATAACAAATCTTTTTCAGTCATCTAACAACCTTAAGTAATTGACAGACAATCGATTTATTCAGCATATATACGCTGAAATGGCAGAAAAGTGCTTTTCTGACCGTTTAGCTAAGTATTCTTAAATCATGTTAAAATATATTCACTATTGAATCGTCTATTATAAAAGAACCAATGATCATGCCTAAATTAGGGTAAACACAAATTGTAGAATTAAAATGGTAAACATGAATGTGAAAAAATCATTTTTAGAGTACTCGAAAAAAGTGTTATCACATTTTACATTCGATAAACAACTTTTCTGGAAGGAGTATCACAAAGCTAAACGCTATTTGAAACCGCCAGAACTAAAAGAGCTAAATCAGTGGGTACTCAATAAGGTTCCAGCTGATTTATTCTAGTCAATTTTTCAAATTAGTTTTCAACGCGATCATTCTTGGTCGCGTTTTTTCATAGCCACAACCCAGATACCACGCAATTGATTCGGTGCATAGCCTGTTGCTTTATCTTCAGGATATAATGCCAGAATTTTAGCATGCACACCCTCTTCCATCTGATTGACATCACCATGACATTTCATACACATTTCATTGGTAACAATTGGGTAATAACCATGGACGTAGCCTTCTAAAAATTCACGTGTTTCTGGTTTTATTTCTTCACCCTCCGCCAATTGCTTTTTAAACGCTTGGATGATCTCCAACTCCATAGCCGAAGCCGTGTTCTCTTGATTTCGCGGTTGATCTGAAACTCTTCTGATGGAGGCGTCATATACTTGAGACATACTGTCCGTAAAGTGGTAAGCTTTTAAATTACAAAATGATAAAGCACCTAGAGGACCCTCCGCTTTTAGTTTACCTTTTAAATTTTTCCCTAAGATAGATTTCGTTCCCATCGCATATTCAAATCCGCGATCAATGTCCGATAAATCCTCAGTCATCAATTTTACCCTTCTTTGTTCTGCTTGGAATTGTTGCGGATACCAGTTTTCTGTTTCCACGCCGTTTTGAAAAAGGTACTTGGCAATTGCAGCTGATTTCTCTTGCCCCATGCTCATTTGCGGCATTAATCCGAATTCTTCTATCGCAGAGGAAATCAATGCATTTTCAGCTGTTGGATTTTCTAGAAATGTTATAATCGCCTGCTCAAAGTCAGCTTGGTTTTCATAATGATCAGAGTAGACCATCTTCATTTCAGCCAAAGTTGGAGCAACAGGATTTTCTATGGTTGGATTTGGACTGTGACACGAAAAACAAGATGACACCATTAATTGAAATCCGTCATAATTATTGCTGGTCATTTCAACCCTGTTTAAGTCGCTCGAATCAGTTAAACTGTCTACATCATTATTGGCTGTTTCATTAGAAGTACAAGCCGCCAAAAAAATAAGACTGCTCCCTCCTATGATTTTCATCTTTTTCATCATATAATCTTTGTTCTACAAATTTAATTGAAAACCCCGTGTTCTCTGGTGATTTCTATCACAAATGAAATCTTTTTTTTAAAATCTCATAACCAGCTAACAACCATTTGTTTATTTAAACTTTAATCGTTTTAGACTAAGATGTTTGTTTTTGGCGTATCTTTGATTAATTAGACTTACTATAACCAATGAAAATATTTGTAATTTTCAAAAAAGATAGCTTTTTAAAAGCCTTTTTTTTGATTGCCTTGCCTCTGTTGTCAAGCGCCCCTCTTGAGTCATTTGCTCAGTTAGATTCTATTCATTATTGCCCTCCGATTCACAGTCGTTCGAATGGGCAGATTTCAGATCATTATATTTATTTGAGCACGCCTGTTGTGACACCATTCGAGGTTACGATAGAAAACGGAGCTGGAACAGTAATAGCGACAGCTATAATTTCCAAGGATGCACCCACAAATGTCTATTTAGGAACTGGCCAAGTTCCAGGAACAGCTTTTTTTGTTCCGCGGGACAGCGTTGGAATGGTTTTGAGAGGCTCAGGCTTTAAAGCCTATGCAGATGCACCATTTTATTGCAATGTTAGGGCGAGAGCCGGTTATCAAGCAACATCAATTGCCTGTAAGGGACTAGCAGGCAAAGGAACAAATTTCTACACAGGGAGTATGCCTCAGGTCATTTCCAATTTTAATCGAAACTTTGTAACCTCTATCATGGCCACGGAAGATGGAACAACTGTCAATATCGCTGATTACGATACGGACGTTGTATTTGAAAACGGCTTAGGTGGTTTTATCTATTCCGATGAGATGACTGTTTTATTAAATGAGGGGGATTGTTTTGTCTTTACGGGTTATACGACTACTTCCCTTGCCAATATGACTGGATTTATAGGGGCACACATTACCTCAAATAATCCTATTGTCGTGAATACAGGTAATTATTTAGGTTCTATCAGTCCATTAGGTGCGCAAGACGGCGGAGTTGTGCAAATTGTACCTACTTCATATTTAGGAACTGAACATCTATTGGTAGAGGGAGGCGGTGGTCCAGACTTGGAGCAACCGCTAGTAGTTGGTACGATGGATGGTACGCAAATTTACATTAATGACAATCCAATTCCAGTTACTACCATAAATGCGGGCGACTATTATTTAGTGCCCGGTACTTATTACGGAGGAACACTTCACCACAATATGGCGATCATCACTTCGCAACCGGCTTATGTTTTTCAAAACACGGCAGCCACAACCAGTGAAGCGACTTGCGAATTCAATTTTATCCCACCGTTAGAATGTTATTTATCATCAGGCATTGATGCCATCCCGGATATTGACAGAATTGGAGGTAGCTTTTACGATGGAAAACTCTATATCATTACTGTTTCAGGTGCCACTGTCAGTGTTAATGGCGCCGTCATTGGTGGAGCAGCCGGACCAGAACCTTCCATCGGTTTGCCGGGTTGGGAAACCTATAAAATGGATATGACAGGTGATGTTGCCATTGAATCTACTGACGCCATGGCTGCAGGATTTATTGCCGTAAACGGTTTTGCAGGAGCAGGAGCCTTTTATGCTGGATTTACATTCGAATTTGCGGTTGATGCTGGAGATGATTTAGAATTATGCGAAGGCGAACCTGCGCTACTTTATGGAACAGGTGCTGGTGAAGATGCAGACTATATATGGGAAGATGGGGTGATAGACAGTGTCGAATTTGTTCCAGCTGAATCAGGCATGTATTATGTCATGGGAAGCACTTTTGATGGATGTGAATCCAACGACTCGGTATACATCACAGTTTTTGAACCGTCGATTAGCGATGCAGGCGAAGATCAATTTCTTTGTGACACGAATGCAACAACATTGAGCGGATCTGCCTTAACGGCAACCAGTGTTGGTCTTTGGACCTTGGTTGACGGACCCGGTCCGGTTGATTTTGATGATCCAGAAGAACCAGACACCGATATTGAAGACTTGATTGAAGGCATTTATACCTTAGAATGGGCAGTCACCAACGGAACCTGTCCACCAGAATTGGATACCGTTCTTATCCACATTTACAATCCACCAGCGAGTTATGCCGGTCCTGATCAAGATTTATGCAATGCGTATAGCACTACCCTTTCTGGCAGCATTCCAGCAGGAACAGCAACGGGGGCTTGGGAATATGAATTTGGCCCATCCATTCCAACAATCATTGATCCTACTGATCCGAACACCACAATTGAAGACCTTGTTGAAGGAACCTATACGATGCGTTGGGTAGTTTCAAACGGAGTATGTGAAGATTCTACTGATCTTGTTGAAATCAATGTTTTTGATCTACCCGTTAGTGATGCAGGAGCGGATGTTCAATTATGCGCGGAATACGAGACAAACCTCAATGGAAACGAACCTGACGGTTCATCTACAGGAGAATGGAGCGTTTTGAGCAGTCCGAGCGCACCTACTTTCGATGATGCGACACTTTATAATGCTTTGATCAGTGATTTAGAGGAGGGCGTTTATGAATTGATGTGGACCGTGAGTAATGGCACTTGTCCGCCAGAAACAGACACCGTATTTATAACCGTTTATGATATGCCAATTAGTGATGCAGGCGACGATGCTTCTTATTGCGATACGATTGCCATCACACTTGATGGGAATATTCCAGTAGGAACATCGGAGGGAATTTGGACACAGATTAGTGGAACCGCTTCCATATTTGAGGATGAAACAGCTCCAGCTACGAATGTCACTGATATGGCCATTGGCGATTATACCTTTGTTTGGACTGTATCGAATGGAACTTGTCCTAGTGTAAGTGACACGGTTGAAATAACGATACTTCCCTACCCTAGCCCTGGTATTATGGTGAATCTTACAGAAGGTTGCGCTCCGCTAGAAGTAGCATTCACAAGCGTTTCTGAGCCTGTCGGTGAGGATTGTTATTGGGAATTTGGAGATGGAAGTTTTTCAGAAGAATGTGGTGATATCGTCTATACATTTGGTCCAGGTACATTTGATATTACCCTAACCATTACCTCAGAAGGATGTACGTCAAGTTTAACAGTCGAGGATTTGATTTATGTATCACCTGTCCCAGTTGCAGATTTCACACCGCTACCAACGACCATAGACATTACCAATACAACTGTCGATTTCCGCAATATGTCATCAGACGGAACAGCTTATTATTGGGATTTTGGTGATGGATCAGGCGGTTCAGGAGAATTTGAACCATCTCATACCTACCCTGAGGTGATTGATGGCGTTTATGATGTTTCTTTAATCGTAACCAATGAATTGGGATGTGCAGATACAGCTTATGGCCGTGTGGCTTATCAAGATTTATTAATATTCTATGTACCAAATGCGGTTACGGTTGACAAAACTGGATTTAACGACATCTTTAAACCTGTTTTCACTTCGCGTGTTGATCCGACCGATTTTCATATGATGATCTTTAACCGTTGGGGAGAAATGCTTTTTGAAACCTATGATTTAAATGAAGGTTGGGATTGTATCTATGACGGTCAAATTGTGCAAGATGGTGTTTATGTTTGGAAGATTGATTTTGGCGATACCATCGATGATAAGCGATATGAATTCCATGGGCATGTAACGGTGTTACATTAGCGCCCATAGAATTGCACAACTACTACTCTAAGACTATATTGTCTGGAATTTTACCTGCTTTAATAGCAGACTCAATAGCTATCAAATAATCTTCTAGCTGTTTAATATACGGTTTAAAATCAGCAGAAAATTTATTGCCATTTGTTTTCTGAATGGCGCGTAACGTTTCTTTAATTTGTTTTTTCGCTCCTTCATACGCTCCATTCTCACATAAGTCAGCAATCACTTTATTGCACTGGTTGATTACCGCTAAGGTATAGGTTCGTTTTTGTTGTTCAGTCGTAACGATTTCCAAATCCGTTTCTTCAGTCCATTCTAAAGGCAATTCTTGCGTGATATTAACAGGCATCCTTTTTTGCTCGTCAAAATAAGACATCGTAACTAAAACAGGTTCTCTCACCAAGGCCGGTGTTGGATTATCCAATTTGAATTTAAGCAATGCCGTTTGATTCATTGAGGTAAAAATGTTCGCCAAACCAAAGGTTACAAAATCTTTCCCTTCTTCTAAAAGCGGAATGCCATGTAATTGCTCGAAAAGAATCTCATCATTGTAGGTGACTTTGATTTTCACATCGCTGGCCAGCGGGTACATTAAACTCTCAAACTCTTTTTTGAAAGCATCGGTCAAAGCCATATTATCAATAGCTTGATGCGCCATTCCACCGCTATATTGACTCAAAAGGTTTAATAAATTATGGTTATATCCTGCTCCTATTCCAATGGTTGAGACGCTAATTCCTTTTCCAAAATAAACTTCAGATAAGTCTAGTATTTCATCTACTGGCTTTGAGCCATATCCATCCGTTAATAAAATGACACGATTCGTGGCTGCTGGATTAAAGGCTTTTTTCAGCTCCTTATACCCTATTTTTAATCCTTCATAGATGCTCGTTCCACCCGCCGCTTCAATAGCATAAACCACATCTTTGATATGATCTTTATCAGCTGGAGCAAAAGGATAAGCAACCGTTGCCTTGGTATCGAAAACCACGAGACTGACCTTGTCTTCTGGCCTTAACGCTTCTACCATATTTCGCATAGCGTATTTTAATATATCTATGCGCTCGAAAGACATCGAGCCACTTTTATCCAGCACAAACACTAGATTAACGGGCTTGCCCGTTTGTTTCGGTTTATAACCAGATTTAACCGAAAACCCCATCTCCATAACGGCCTCTTGTGATCCACTACCGATCTTATTATTCCCCCATTTGGCATGGAAATTAATCAAATTATCATCTGGAGTATCCGCATACTGACCTGTCAAAACATTGTTTAAATCATAGGTCTTTAATTCATCTTTTGTTGGTAGAAATCGTTCAGGATGTGCTAAACGCTCTTCTGGTTTATAGTCGACCAATAATATCATTTGCTCTGTGCTTTCTTCGGCCGTTAAGTCGATTGTTTTTGCGTTCTCGTGAAATTCAAAATTTACAGAATAATCAAACCCACGAGGAAGCATGAAATTCACCTGTCCTTCTTGATCCGTATAACCCAAAAACTGCTTTTTAGAATTTGCTTGTCGAATGACAACTCGTTGATTAGCTGGATTCCCATTTTCTTTTTTAACCATCAATTCTACCAAAACACGACCGGAAACACGACCCTGCTTATGATTCAATTTTTGAACCGTATAACCTTCTTCATTTAGATGCTCAGAAAAATCCTTGCGGCTGAACTGATAAGTAATCTCAATTCGACTCGTATCTGCTGGAATTGCAATTTTAGCAAACCCTTCTTCCCCATCGACATCCAACTCGTACAAGCCAGGGTCAACCTCAAAACAAGCGTGCCCGTTGCCATCCGTGAGCGTGACGAATTGAAGTGCTTGCCCAGCACTGACCAACTTAACAGGTATCGCTCCCCATGCTGTTCCAATTCGATCCTTTAATGTAATGGCCAACAAACACTTACCGTCAGCAGCAACATGATGATAAGACCAATTTGTTCGAACTTCTTCTAATTTAACATCCACCCGATCCGCTAAAGGGGTATTGTTACGATTCCATACAGCCGTATCCAAAACCGCAAATCCTTCTTCTTGCCGAGTGCCATCAGTTGGCATGTCCACCACCTCAATGGATTTCATATCACCTACATTTATAGACCAGCGGTCTCCTTTTGTTAAGTGAATTTTTGCAATACCTTCTGAATTAGTGTAAAATACAGCATAATCAAATGTTGTGGTTTCAACCGCTGTTACGCGCACTCCTCCCTGCGGTTTTTGACTGGGTGTTTTGACCTGAAAATTGTAGAAAAGTTCTGACTGTGCGAAGCTGATTTGCCAAAGACAAGAAACTAAGATTCCTGCCCATAAAAAGACCTGCTTTTTCATAGGATTTTTGTTTTTTGAGATTAAACTTGAGTTGGTTGTAGGAATGTAATACCCTATATTGGAATTGGTTACAAAATGAACCAAATACTATTCTTATTCTATTAAAGTTGCCCCCATTTAAACACGGAGAATATTTGAAATATTCAGCTAAAGCTTCGGAGGGACAATGTTATCCTACGCTTAAGCTTCGGAGCGCTGCTGTGGGAATCTTCGCCAAGGCTTCGAAGGAACAATACTCTTCTTCGTCAAGGCTTGGCGAAGAGTAACAGTGGAGGTCTCTGCCGAAGCTCGAGTAGCTTCGGCGAAAAGAGCCATACTCTTCTTCGCTGAAGCTTCGAAAGAACAATGCTCTTCTTCGCTAAAGCTTCGAAGAGCGAAGGTGGAGCCGGAGGGGATCGAACCCTCGTCCTAACAATGAGTCTACAAGCTTTCTACATGTTTAGTTTATGATTGAATTTCAATATGTTGCTGGGCATAAACACCCCACACCATATCTAAGCTACTTTATCTTACTCCTACACCGCAGCTTTGCAGAAGCCAGATCAAAAATATGATGCCTGTGACCCCAACTTAATGATCAGAAGTTGAGCAGACAGCGAGGTTCCCTTACTAAACTTGGGGTGAACTAAGCGAATCTAAAATTCATTTAGATTACGCAGCCAACGCGTAAGAATTATTGTTGTCAATTATTCTTGTTACGAATACTTTTAACGAGGTATATCGCATTTCTCGACATGCTTACTTGTCTACCGCAGTTGCAGTCAAATCCAAGTCGGCCCCAAAGAACGAATGACAAAACTACGTAATAATTTCATCGTTTTAACCCGTTTTTAATGGTAAAACGGATTTATTATTAATTTCGCAAAAATCGAACCAAAGACAGGTTGTCATGAATGAAATCAAATTAGCCGTTATTCGCGAAGGAAAAGTACCACCAGATAAGCGGGTTCCGTTAACACCAAAGCAATGTATTGAGGTTATGGAAAAATGGCCTCATGTAAAAGTAATTATTGAATCGAGCGAAGTTCGGGCTTTTCCAGACGATGCATATTCCGATTTGGGCATTCCTGTGGTTAAAGATGTTTCTGATTGTGACATCATGATTGGTGTAAAAGAAGTGAATATTGAAGATTTAATTCCATCGAAGAAATACCTCTTCTTTTCGCATACTTATAAAGAACAGCCTTATAACCGGAAATTACTACAAGCATTATTGGATCGCAATATTCAGTTGATCGATTATGAAGTCATGACGGACCAGAAGGATCGAAGAATCATTGGGTTTGGTCGCTATGCAGGCATTGTTGGTTGTTATAATGGCTTCTTAGCCTATGGAAAGAAGCATGGACTTTATAATTTAAAGCCAGCCAACCAATGCGAAGATCGCAAGGAGATGGAAAGCGAACTGGACAAGGTTAACCTGCCATCAAATACTAAGATTGTAGCAACGGGATTTGGTCGTGTTGGAAATGGAGCACGCGAAATATTTGCGCGCTTAAACTTGAAAGAAGTTTCTCCAACCGAATTTTTGAATGAAGAATTTACAGAGCCGGTATATACACAATTAAAGGTTGAGGATTATTACGCAAAAGCAGACGGTTCTGACTTTAACAAGTCTGCTTTCTTTAAAAGTGGCGAAGGACATATCAGCACTTTCCCCCGATATATGGAGGTTGCTAATATGTACGTTGCCTGTCATTACTGGGATGCGAGCTCACCTTTTATCTTCACAAGAGCGGATTTAAAATTAGATCATATAAAAACAACCGTTGTTTCAGACATCTCTTGCGATATCGACGGTCCTGTCGCTTCAACGCTCAGACCATCAACCATCGCTGATCCTTTATATGGTTATGATCCTGACACTGAAAAAGAAGTAGATTTTATGGCGGAAGGCGCAATTGGCGTTCAAGCTGTGGACAACCTTCCGTGCGAATTGCCAAAAGACGCATCAGAAGATTTTGGTAGTGAGTTGATCAATAATGTTTTCCAAAGCCTTTTTGTTTCGGACGACAAAGGTATTATTGAAAGAGCCAGCGAAACGACGTTGGAAGGAGAGCTTGCACCGCGTTATGCTTATTTGGAAGATTATTTAAAAGGAAAATAAAGTCATACATTATAATTCTGCTGATAATCATACATAAATCGCATATGGTTTATAAACCATCAATTGTTTTATTTCGATAAAATTAAATGTCCGTTTTACCTGAACCGTTTTTTGTCTTATGCTTTTTTAACAAAATAGGATACTCGATGAATAGCAGTTTATCAACCATTTAGCACTTGATATTTTCAAATAAATGTCTATTTTAGGTGCCTCCGTGTAACCTTTTTCGTACAATCTGGGTTATTAAAGAAGCAAAAACGTTTAAAATAATGCGCATTTTACTATTGACACGTGTACATTATTAGCGTAACTTTGCAGATTAAAGTTTATAACTAAATAAATATAAAGACAGGATGAGGCAGTTAAAAATTACAAAATCCATTACTAATCGTGAAAGTCAATCTTTAGATAAATATCTTCAAGACATTGGTAAAGAGGAACTTATTACTGCTGAGACCGAAGTAGAGTTAGCTAAAAGAATCAAGCAAGGTGACCAAGAGGCACTTGAAAAACTAACAAAAGCTAACTTACGATTCGTAGTTTCAGTTGCTAAGCAGTATCAAAATCAAGGTTTAACATTACCTGATTTGATCAACGAGGGTAATTTAGGATTAATCAAAGCTGCGCAGAAATTTGACGAAACAAGAGGATTTAAATTTATCTCCTATGCCGTATGGTGGATTCGTCAGTCTATTTTGCAAGCATTGGCTGAACAAGCTCGTATCGTCCGATTACCGTTGAACCAGGTTGGTTCATTGAACAAAATCAACAAAGCATTTTCGAAACTAGAACAAGAATATGAACGTCCACCTTCTGCGGAAGAGTTGGCTGAAGTATTGGAGGTTCCAGAAGATAAAATTAAAGAATCAATGAAAGTCGCAGGACGTCACGTATCGATGGACGCTCCCCTATCCTCTTCAGAAGATGGTGGTACGTTAATGGATGTAATGGCGAATGGTGACTCTCCAAAAGCTGATAAATTGTTGATGGCGGAATCGCTACAACGTGAGATTGAAAGATCACTTTCTACTTTAACTGATAAAGAACGTGAAATCATTCGTTTATTCTTCGGAATTGGAATGAATCATGGATTAACGTTAGAAGAGATTGGATCTAAGTTCAATTTAACACGTGAACGTGTACGACAAATTAAAGAAAAAGCAATTCGTAGGTTGAGACATACTTCACGAAACAAATTATTAAAGGCTTATTTAGGATAAGCGGTAAGAATAATAAATGAAGTGCCCTATTCGTCTAACGAATGAGGGCACTTTTTTTATGCCTTGATTTTTAGGACTCAAATCATTGGTGATAACTTGTGAGCAATAATTCAATTGAATATTTTGAATTCATTTCTTTCGCACTACATTTGCAAAAAAAACACTGGTACATCCAGATGATCGTGCCGGGCAAAACATTAAAACATGGAATCATCCGTAGGATACGAAAAAGAACTCCAAAACTACATTGACAACGAAAAAGCTGCTGTAAAGTTGGCCAATTATGTTGGTGAATTACTTTACAACAAAGGTATTGAACTTGTTTTATTCAGAAACCATTTATTGGATACAACAAATTCAGAAATCATTAATTTGCATGATTATGCCGAGAATGTTGTGGGTAAAAAAATCTTCATCTCTACTACCGCTGCTTTAGCTGAGGAATTATTCTCAATGGACCTTGCACCGGCAAAATTAGACATTGGACGTTTGGCTTATGAATGGATTCAAGAAGGAGACAATTTCTCTTCTAAGAAAGACTTTCTTTCAAACAAACTAAATCACCTATTCCAAGATAATGATAACCAAATTGAACCACGAGATGTCGTTCTATATGGTTTTGGACGAATTGGACGATTAGCAGCTAGAGAGTTAATCAAACAAGCTGGCAAAGGACAGCAATTGAGACTAAGAGCCATTGTTATCCGTAAGGTTGATGATAATCAATTGAAGAAAAGAGCAGCTTTATTGAAGAACGACTCAGTACACAATGAGTTTAAAGGAACAGTAGCGGTAGATTTCGAAAACCAAGCCTTGATTGTTAATGGCCAAATCATCAAAATGATTCAAGCCAGCAATCCAGAAGACATTGACTATACGCAATATGGCATTGAAAATGCTTTAATCATTGACAACACGGGTGTGTTTACGGATAAAGAAGCACTTGGACGTCATAAAAAAGCTAAAGGGGTTGATAAGGTTTTATTAACCGCTCCAGGAAAAGAGATTCCGAACATCGTTTATGGTATTAACCACCACGACTTAGACATTGAGGGACAATCAATTTTCTCAGCAGCATCATGTACGACTAATGCAATTTCACCAATACTAAAAGTAATTGAGGAAAAATTCGGCGTTGAGAAGGGTCACCTTGAAACGGTACATGCCTACACGAATGATCAAAACTTATTGGACAATTTCCATAAGAAACCCAGAAGAGGACGTTCTGCAGCAATCAACATGGTCATCACTTCTACTGGTGCAGGTAAAGCCGTTACAAAGGTTATTCCTTCTTTAGAGGATAAATTAACAGCGAATGCGGTTCGGGTTCCTACCCCAAATGGTTCATTGGCTATCTTGAATCTCACAGTAAACAAAGAGACATCAGCCGAGGAAGTTAATGAAGCGATAAGACACGCGGCTTTAAATGGTAATTTGGTCAATCAAATCTTTTACTCTGTTGATGAGGAGTTGGTCTCTAACGATATTATAGGAAATACATGTTGTTCTGTATTCGATGCACCTGCAACTTTAGTATCTCCAGATAAAAAGAGCATTGTTTTATATACGTGGTACGATAACGAATATGGATATACGAAACAAGTTATCCGATTAGCCAAGTATATTGCCAAAGTAAGACGCGTAATTTATTATTAAGATAAATCAAACGACATCAATATTAAAATCCATTCGCCCGTTTGTGGCGGGTGGATTTTTTTTTGCCGTTACTAACCAAATGAAGTGGCGCTAAACTGAAATGGATTTATTTTTTTAGTTGAACAAAAATTTCACTAAAATCTGACCAAAAACGTTCTAGTTTTTTAAAATTATCAACTAAAAAAGTGTGCATGGCTGGCCAATCCTCGCGCTTAAATAAATTAGGTCCATCCAAACTGATGGCAATTCGTGCGATTTCTTTCCCGTTGGTATGATCAAAACGAGGTGTCCAAATCAATAGATCACCAAAATGATCAGATAACTTCTGCTCGAACTCGGTAAACTGCTCATAAAAAAGGCTCCGTATGCCTTCGTCTGGAAACTGAAGGTCAATGCATAAACGCGTGCCTTGTTGATCAGCCTCCATTCTAAAATACAAATGTCGAATATGTGTATTAAAATTGGTCCAATTAACCTTGTTGCCATTTACACCACGAACCTGGTCTAATTGATCATTTAATTCGCTCCAAAAATCAACTCTAATTTGTTTCTCCTCTTCTTTTGTAAACATATCCTCTTAATTGTGCCGTCAAACATATCGATTTCAATCGAAACTGACAAATATCATCTCCATTCAAATTTTCTGTCATATCTCCTCCATGACATTCCCCCTATATTTGAAAAAAAACAATATTATATATGGGACAAGCGATTGAAATCAATCCAGGTGAAGTTAAGGTAAAATTCAATTCACCATCAGTAGGAAAATTATCATTAAAAGAATTGGGATTCAATACTGAAGACCTTCATTTTGAAGGTGGATTTGTAAGAATGGTTTTTGATATGGAAGGCATTGGAGAGCATGAGTATTTCCAAGTACCTACTATTGAAGTAGCTTATAAAGAAAATATGTCTGAAACACATTGGCAATGTGATTTTAATGGTAAAACATTATTAGACAAAATGGATCATCATGGACATTCTACGGTTATGTTATTAAACCGTAAAACATTAAGCTCACTCGAGCAGCATCATGAAAATAAACTTATTGTACACGCTGAATTCCCTGAAGGCGTCCATATTTCTGCTGAAGATTCGTACATCAATTTCTTCAAATAAATAGATACTATATTGTGTTTCATTGTTGAGTGGCTTGCATACGCTGCTTTTGATTTTGGAGATATTTTAAAATGAAATACAAACAAAAAAACCGGTCAGTTTTTGTGTTCTGACCGGTTTTCTTGTTTCTTATGGTAGGACTTATTTTCCCAAGTATGCACTGAGCATCCAGACTGTTTTCTCTTGTGCTGTGATATAATCACTCATGAGTGTCACTGTACCTTCATCGGAATTGTTTGATGCTTTTTCCAATATTTCACGTTGTTGTTTGATGAGGATTTGATAATCTTTCAATAACTCACCAATGATGGTTGGCCCATCCGTCATATTTTTTACTTCTTTGATATCTGAAATTGCCTGATAATCTGTAAAAGTATGCAGCGGCGAACCGTTTAAAGCTAAAATTCGCTCTGCGATTTCATCTACTTTTAAGTTGATGTCATTGTACAATTCCTCAAACTTGACGTGCAACTCAAAAAAGGAAGCTCCTTTGATATTCCAATGGAAGCCTCTTAGATTCATGTAAAATTGTTGATAATCGGCCAAAAGCTGATTCAAATCTTTTACAATTGATTCTGATTTCTCTTTGTTTAATCCTATACTGTTAAAATTCATATCGTTTATTGTCTTTTTTAATTTCTTTGTTAGTACAAATTTACGGGCAATTTTCCCATAAGTCAAATTGATAATACTTATATTTGAATAAGTAAATACTATACTATGACTTCTTTTATTCAACTCGAGTACATTGTAGCGGTTGCGAAATACCAATCCTTTTCGAAAGCTGCTACCCACTGTTTTGTCACCCAACCCACCTTGAGTATGCAAATCAAAAAAATGGAAGAAGATTTAAACGTCATTCTATTTGATCGTTCGAAAAAGCCCGTAACGCCTACCGAAGTTGGTGAATCCGTAATTGAACAAGCCAAAATTATACTTTCAGAAACAGACAAAATTGATGAAATCATACAGTTTTCAAAAAAAACCTTGTCTGGTCGATTAACACTAGGCATCATTCCGTCTATCGCGCCCTATTTGCTTCCTAACTTTATTGGACGTTTTGCCAAAAAATTTCCAGATCTAGAAATATCAATCAAAGAAATGTTATCAGAAGATTTGATGGATGGAATTGAAAAAGGCGATGTAGACATGGGAATATTAGCAACACCTTTACCTCGAAATGGTTTTAAAACAACCCCCTTATATTATGAAAGGATCATGCTGTATTGCCATAAAAATCACGACTTTGCCAATCTCAGCCAGATTGATATCAGCACTATGCGCGATCAGAAAATATGGCTTATGAGTAATGGCAACTGTTTTAGGAATCAGGCTGTAAATCTTTGTGAATTGCAAGAAGATAAAGATCAATCTGGCTTCAGTTATGAAAGCGCATCCATCGAAACTTTAATAAAACTGGTAGACAAAGAAGGAGGTATTACACTTATTCCTGAATTGGTCTGTAATAATCTGACTGCTAAGCGGAAGGAAAATGTGAAGCCCTTTAAGGATATCAATCCTTTACGAGAGGTGAGCCTAATCACGAGTCGCATCTTCATTAAAAAACGGATGCGTGAGGCTTTAATCGATGCCATCCGGTCTAACCTTCCGGAAGAGATGCTTAAAATGAAAATAGGCGAAGTTGTTGAATGGGCGCAAACCCACTAATTTGCCTTACCTGATTTCTTTTGAGGTTTTAGCTCCACGATTTTAGAAGCTTGATCGGCTAGCTTCTCTTTTGAAAAATACTTTCGCAAAACTCCACCTTTCACATTATTGACGTCAAACTCAATAATGAAGGCTTCATCGTCGATTTCATCAATGATTCTGTAGACTTTTTTGACATCTATTCGATTGACGATCGTATGGATCACCTCCATTCCTTCCTTTTTCCCGTAACGGCCAACACCAGAAGCTCCTCCATAAACCATCATACCTTGACCTCCTTTTTCTGCCATCGCCTTTTGTATAGCTTCGGACTCGTTCGAGACGATCATCAATCCCGCATAATCCTCAAAACCTTCAATAATCAGATCAATGGTTTTCGCTGTTACTAAGAAGGCCAGAATTGAATACATTGCAATTTCAAGAGAAAATAATAGCCCAGTGAAGATGAACAAGATCACATTAAACCACAAAATCACAACCCCAATAGAAATACCCGTTTTTTCATTGATGAAAATACCCAGTATCTCCGCTCCATCCAAAACAGCTCCGTTTTTAATGGCTAGACCTATACCCGCCCCTAGGAATAAACCTCCAAAAATTGAAATCAGGAGTTTCTCATCTGTGATCGGAGCAAAATTTTCAAAATGGATAACGAGCGATAAAGCGAAAATACCAACGATAGATTTAACCAAAATTCGTTTTGAAACCGTAAACCAACCCACAATAACAAAGGGAACACTAAGTATCGGCAACCAAACCGAAAGCTCGACCCCCGTTAACTCACTCATCAAAATAGAAACCCCTGTAACACCACCGTCTAAGAAATTATTGGGTATAAAAAGGCCTTTAAACCAATACTTGCCAGCAATACAGCTAAACTGAGCTGGATGACTTCGAGTGATATGCCCCTTATATTTTTCATTTTTTGAATATAGTTGTTTTATTAACAACTACTGAACTAACAAACTCCGGTAGTGATTGTTTTCAAAAGCATAAGAATTGATTCTTTATGTATTTACTATTCTAGGTTTATTTGAAAAATCGTCTGAAGAATGCTTGACAATGGAAGATTTAAAGACAATCTGTTCAATTAAACCTGTATAATCTTGTTTGGACTTCCTTTCAATCAAGACTTACCAAAACATCCTCAAACAATTCACCTTCCTGTATTTCCCAACGACCATCTAACATTGAAAGCATATCCTGAATAAAAACTATCTCCGGATATTGTTCGGCAACTACTTCATGTTTGATCCAGCGCTGGCCCATTTTTTTGAGTTCAATAAAATGCCGATCAGAGGTTATTTTAAACCAAACGTCTATGCCAGTATATTTTCGGTAAGCAGGATATTGATGCATTGTCGATCTATTCGTAAATTTGTACCATGACAAACGAGGAACTATTTGCTTTAGGCATGGCCAAAGTTAAGGAAAATGATCATTTAGAAGCTATTCGCATCTTTACTTTCGTTCTTCAACAGGAACCAACGAATGCCAATGCTTTGTCTCACCGTGGAATTTCCTATTTAAACATTGATAAGCTAGAACTCAGCTTAGCAGATATGGATGCTGCCGTTGAACATGACCCCGAATACAGCTTCCGTTATCAATCAAGAGGCTATTTAAAAGCCCGAATGAAGGATTATGCCGGAGCCTTAGCAGATTATGAGAAAGCCGTTGAATTGGACCCAAATGATGCTATAGCACACAACAATCTAGCACTGGCACAAGAACAAATGGGATGGGCTAAAGAAGCGAAAGAAAATTTTGACAAATCTGATCGCTTAAGTGGCATTAAAACGGCGGAAGAGCGAGCTGAAGACAGAAAACAAAAAGAAACAACTACCGAAAAAAAGCCAGTTGCGAAGCAACCAGAACAACAGAATAAGACAGGCGTTATCAAAGAGGTGTTCTCGAATAAAGAAACTTTCAAAGATTTTGTGCAATTTATTAAGAACGGGTTCAGAATAAAAAAGGATGACAAAAGCGGAAAAGGTTAAATACATTATTGACGAATTAGAAAATTGTTATCCGACTGTTGAGGTTCCTTTAGACCATAAGGATCCTTATACTTTGCTAATTGCAGTTTTACTCTCTGCTCAATGCACGGATAAACGCGTGAATGAGATTACTCCCCTCCTATTCAAACGGGCGGACAACCCCTATGACATGATCAAAATGTCCGAGGCAGAAATCAAGGAAATCATAAGACCCTGTGGATTGTCGCCTATGAAATCAAAAGGAATTTATGGCTTGTCTCATATCTTAATTGATGAACACGGTGGAGAAGTTCCAGCAGATATGGATGCATTAGAGCGACTACCTGCTGTGGGTCATAAAACAGCATCAGTGGTTATGTCACAGGCATTTGGAGTACCCGCATTCCCTGTAGACACACATATCCATCGTCTATTAACGCGCTGGGGCGTCACTAATGGAAAGTCGGTAAAGCAAACCGAGAAAGATGCCAAGCGACTTTTCCCAAAGGAAATTTGGAACAAATTACACATCCAAATTATCTATTATGGTCGCGAATATTCACCAGCGAGAGGTGCCAAATTGGAAAAAGATTACATCACACGAAATGTGGCGAGTAAGAAGATTTTAAAAACGTATTCTGACTACCTGTTAATTAATGAATAACAGATGTTTAAATATTCTTAACTGAACAAATGATCTAGCTAATAACAACCTCATTCAGACGCGTTATCAGCCACCAATAAAGCAAGTTGTTTGAACAATTGACCATCAGAAACCTCATACCCTTTTTGCGTCATATCAAAGATGACTTTCTGTCGATCTGAATCGTATTTTTTTTGCCCTTTATAAATAGAAATTCGCCCCTCCTTTATATGCCGTAATTCAAATGCTGTTCTTGTCAACAAATCAAGTGTTTCATCTTCTCGTTTCACTGCCATCATAATCATACGATCCTCTAAACACTGAATAGCCTGCACTGTTTCGGAAGTGTAGAGATTAATAAATTTAATTTTTCTTAGTGCACCTTCCACTACTACATCACTGAACAAATCAGTTATCTGCAAAGCTTTGTCATTCTCTTCTTTTTTTAATCGCTCCCATTCATCTGCCGTAATACCGTTAACTACAAGGTATTCAACAAACTCCTTCTCTAATGCCTTTAGCTCATCGCTAGATAATAATCTATATTTTGCCATTTTATCTTTTTCTGACGGCAAAGATATAAATCTCACAACACTTCAAAACAGAGTAAAACCACTCAGTTCTTTACATGGTAACCAACCATTTTATTTGTAAATTCGTAATTAGTCAAAGACCGATTCATGAAAAAACACACCTTACTGCTATTTGCGCTCCTTATCTTCTCTTTTGCTTGTAAGAAGGAAGAAACCAGATGGGATACTGCATGGGAAGCTCCGCTTGTCCATGGCCACCTCACGATTAACGATATGATTCCGGTAGAATATACCGAGACGAATGCAGATGGCTACCTCTCATTAGTGATTCACGAACCCGTTTTCGGTTTTTCACTGGACACCTTAATTCAATTACCGGATACAACCGTACAAGAAAAAACAGCGATCGGCGTACCATCTATTGAAGTGACACCAAGTTTTGTGCAGCCTTCAAACTATGATCAAGAATTAGATTTGGGAGATATTAAACTCAGAAAAGTCATTATCCGATCAGGTACAGTTGAGACTAAAATGGTCAATACTTGGCCTGGGAAAACAAGTCTAGCACTCTTCTTGCCTAATGTCACAAACGAGTTAGGTTCATTCAATCACATTTATTATATGGATGCTGGCTCAGAAGCGGACCCAAGTTCGGATGAGGCTAGTTTTGATATGGCTAACTATCATATGGATTTGCGCGGAATAGATGAGAATCTATTTAATTCTTTAGGCATCAATGTAGTAGTTCAGTCGAATGAGGAGACCGATAATTATATTGTCACTGACGCTGACACCAATGTTATTGGGTTTACCTTTAA
This sequence comes from Crocinitomix sp., assembly GCA_030836155.1. Lineage (GTDB taxonomy): Bacteria > Bacteroidota > Bacteroidia > Flavobacteriales_D > Crocinitomicaceae > Crocinitomix. Next base: position 15,846 of record JAURQI010000098.1, on the reverse strand, counting down.
AGATATGATTCCGCAATATGCCATGGGTTATTTTGGTCAATACACATTTGCCGATACGATGACCATGTCATTACCACCTTTGAAGAATGTGGTAGCCGGCACTTTGGATCTCGACTCCATTGACATGGTCTTAACCGTAAAAAATGGATTTAACCTGATTGCACAAGCTAAAATCACGAAGCTAACCGGAATCAATACTAGAACTAACAACCTTTCTGAGCTTGAATTTCCGCAGAAAAACACCACCTTAAATATTGATCCTGCATCTGGAGGACTTTATGATTATGTGCCATCAGAATACCCGCTCATCATTAATAATACGAATTCGAATATGATTTCATTCTTAGAAAACTTGAGTGATTCTATTCTCGTGGGTTATGAAATGAAAATCAATCCGTTTGGCAATATAACCGGAGGTGCTGATGAATTTTTTCCTAATTCAAAAATGGAACTGTTTTTAGACGGGGAATTCCCAATGAATTTGGGGGCAAATAACTTGACGATACAAGACACCTTGGATATTGATTGGGAAAACCCAGGTAATTTGGATCCTAATGAAGTACGGATCGTTGTTGCTTATGAAAACGGATTTCCGATGGGTGCTGCCAGTAAGTTTTATTTACTAGATGACAGCGAGACGGTTATCGACTCAATTATTGGTAGCGGTCCGATTCAAAGTGGTATTTATGCTGAAGAAAGTTATACAACAACAGCAAGTGCAGGACAGGTTACTTTTTTACTCGACAAAGGTCAACTAGAATCATTAGACCTAGCTTCTAAGATTATTCTACGTGTAGCTTTTGACACACATGAATCAGCAATGATCAAGGTACCAGCGGACGCTTTTTTTGATTTTAATGTACGCTCTAATTTAAATATTACGATTGCGCTATAAAGTTCTATGAAAAAATTCATTCCTCTATATATTGCTCTTTTCTTTGCTCCATCGGTCATGGCTCAAGAGCTCATGTCCGTTTATGAAGCACCAGACGAAGAAAAATCAGTTTTGCAAATTAATTCAATGAATTATTATGCCAGCAACCGCTATAACAATGCCTTAGCAGACAAGTTCTTATTTGGCGGAACAATCACGACCGATATTAAAGATCGTGCTTTAAATCGCCTAGGAAGCCTTAATTCTTTTGGCGGGCAGGCCGAACAAGAGCTTTTATTCTACACACCGGTATTTAGCCCGATTGGTGATGAACGATACGGCTTTATGGTAGAAATATCTGACCATCATCTATTATCTACACATATGGCTTCTGATTTATTCCAAACGCTTATGTATGGTAATGCAGGAACATTAGGCGACACCATGGATTTTGGATTTACACATGCTCAATATCTACATTATCAAAAAGTTGGTATTGGTATTTACGAAAAATCGACCATGTCGAGTACTCGATTAAATTATGTGATAGGTTCTAGGGCCTTTGAAGGGCGTTTGTCAAATTCGTGGATGCTGAGCCAGACCGATACAATTTCGCTGCAATTACAAGGTGCTGGTTACCAAACGGATCGTTTCTCCCCTTATATCGGGCTTCAAGGGTCAGGCGTATCGGTTGACTTGAACTATAATTTCAAATTTGAGACAAAAAATGGTCGCGAGCAAATATTAAACCTTCAGGTGAACAACCTTGGTTTTATTTATTGGAATCAAAGCACGATTGATTATGGTGTAGACTCTTTAGTACGTTACACTGGATTTGATGTTCAAGACTTTATGAATGAGCCTGAAGGTGCAGAGAATAATTATAATTTTCAAGACACTTTAGGAATCGATCGTGCTCGTGGAAATGTCCTTAAAGCGTTACCGATTGAGTTTTCTATTCAGAAATTGCCGATGCGCGAAAGCGACAAAAAATTGCAATTTATTGGTGGATTTAAAACCTTATTAACCTCCGATTATTTTCCGTATTTCTATGGCGGAGCATATTATGCAGTGTCAGATGCTTTCACTGGTTCCACTCGACTATCCTATGGGGGGTTCGGACGCTTACAATGGGGATTAAACCTGAATTATTGGGCTGGCGATAAGGCTCGAATTAGTCTTGGAACCTTTGACATGATCGGATTTATTTCAAAAACTTATGGACATGGCAGAAGCATGCACCTGTCCGCAAATTTTAATTTTTAAGGCCTTATGAATAAAGCACTTCTTATAGTATTATGCTTGATCGGAGGTATTACTTTTGGTCAGAGTACGGTATTCTTAAAATCATACGGTAGCGGCGGATTTGATGTTGGTCGAGATATTAAACAGACACTTGATACGGGATATATAGCAACGGGTAGTTCAAGTAGTTTTGGTTCAGAAACAGCTGACGCTTTCTTGATGAAAATAGATTCTGTAGGAACATTCAAATGGTCTTATAATTATGGAGGAACAGGTTCTGATTGGGGAGAGAAAGTCATCTTAACTAAAGACTCAGCTTTTGCACTAGCAGGGCATACCAATAGTTTTGGTGCAGGTGGATTTGATTTTTACCTCGTTCGAACAACTATTGAAGGTGAACCCGTTTGGGAACAAACTTATGGTGGCACAAATTGGGATAAGGCTTATAGTCTGATCCAACTACCCGACAGTGGATTTGCTATTGTAGGAGAGACGTATAGTTTTGGGGAAGGTGAACGCGATGTTTATATCGTGCGTACGGACAAAAATGGCGAAGAATTGTGGTCTACAACCTGGGGCGGCACTCTTGATGATTGGGCTACCGATGTGGATATACACAATGATTCACTGGTTATTTCAGGTATTACCAATTCATTCGGTGCTGGAAGTTCTGATGGCATTGTTTTAAAATATCATATGGATGACGGAGCACTAGGATCTACCTTTATTATTGGTCAAGCTGGTGAAGATGGCTTTAATTCTATTATTCAAAAAGACACATTTTATCTAATGGGTGGTTACCGTAGTTATAATCATTATGAAGATTGCGATTGTGGTAAAGACTTTTGGATTTATAAGATTGATACAGCAGACTTTTCAGTCATTGCGGACACCACTTGGAATGGGGAGCAATTAGGATCAGATATCATTTATGATGTTTGCCTCAGTGCGAATAATGACATGTTCTATGCGGCAACAACGACAAGTTGGGGCTCTGTGGATATTATCGATGGTTATACAGATGCCTTTTTTGGGAAGTTCTTGAACAATTATTATACGGATTTTACTTATGTCAAAAATTTTGGAGAACAAGGGAATGATGATTTACGCGGAACCGATTATTGTTATGATAAAGGCGTTGTTGCAGTGGGTACCTCCCCTTTTGGTTCTCTAGGCTCTTCAAATATTATTGTCATTAGAAATGATAGATTCAATAGTGGGAGCGGCACCACCGTTTATGATATGGAATTTGATATCGTGACCTTAAGTATTGATGAAGATGTGAATGAGACGCTAGATGATTTTTTGGTCTATCCTACTGTTTTTAGTCAACAAGTATTCATTCAAGGTTTACCTTCTGTTGAAAACGATTTCATCGTTTATGATATGAAAGGTCGTATGATCTATCAGGATATGAATTCTACTGCTAATCAACTGGAATTAGGCACGCTACCTTCAGGGTATTATATCCTCAAAATCATATCCGAACAAGGGACCTATACAAGGAAATTGGTCAAGCAATAATTTGAAGGTCTTTATTTCCGGATGAATTGGCTCACACTAAAATCACCCTTAAACTCCTCTGATTTTATCATGTTATATTCGGCCTTCAAAGCCTCTTGTATACCATTATTAGGGTATAAGAATTTAGAATTGGCATCTACGAAATAGACGGTGTCTTTTAAAGCGACTGTTTTAAGTTCAGATCCATTATACAACCTATAAATTGAAGCCTCTTCCATCAACTTTTCCTTTTGCATGGGATTGGTAAAAATTTCCGGTTGATGGTGATAGATAAATGTTAAATCATAGAATGGTGGACAGATCAACACAGACTGCTCTCCTGCCCCACGCTCGATCCAATTTGCCATTTGGTCAGGTTCACGGTTATTCTTAGGCTGCCAATCAAAAAAGGCAATCATCGGCACCAACAAGAGCAATGCAATATAGTCTTGTTTTTGATGCAATAAAAATTCAACAACAACCACATATAATAAAAACACAAGTATTGATGTATATAATAGGTATCGATCTAGGAAAACAGGTTTGAATAAAATCGAGACCAAAAACATCCCTCCATAGGTCAATATAAAAAACAATAAAACAAACTGATTTTTGGGTGTAATCAGCATTTTCCAATGATTCCGTAAGGTATTCCATCGGATAAAAAAGAGCATTATCAATAAAATACCGATTAACAGGTAGGTCAACTTGCCATTCATGAAACGTACGATATTCCCATACAACTCTGTCCAATGCGGATCTGGAACCCAAGTCGTGTTCTCAGCAAAAGCATCATACCGCATTAACCATAAGCGTAAACCAGGAATAAAAAGGACGACTGATAAAGCTCCAGAAATAAACAGGTTAATCCAATCTTTTTTGATTAAATGCTTATAGAAATAGATCAGTACAACGGCTTCACAAGCAATCACAAATCCAGCCAAATAGTGACTATAAAGTAAAGCTGTATTCCAAATCAACAACCTCCAAATACTTCGTTTCCGTTGTTCAAAGATGAGTTGGTACAGATCTAAAGCAATCCATGCAAAAAGGCAAACAAAAAGGCTGTATACCCTAGCCTCTATAGCATGATAATGATGGAAATTAGAGAATATAAAAAAGCCAACCAATAAAATTCCACCATGCGTCCCCGTAATTTTCTTTCCTAATTTAAATAAAGCGGGGATGGTTAGAACACTGAACACCAAAGACAATGATCTAACTGCCATAGCTGTCGTTCCAAACCACTTAATCCAGAAATGGAGCAAAATAAAATGCAAGGGCGGATTATTCTCATTTTTAAACACCTCCCAAAGGTCAGGCAGTGATTTTTGAGAATGGAAAATAGAAAAAGGTTCGTCTAGCGCAATCGGAAAGGAATCGATATAGAGGAAACAAACGATAAAATGAACGAGCATTAACCCCATTACAATCCATTTATTTTTTGTCATCCATTGCATACAGGTTCGAATATAGGAATAAACTCGCTCATCAATGTAAAACCAATGCTATTCTCACTTAGAATAGGCTAAATGCGCATTAAGAACCGTGCTGTTCAGAAATCCGTTTGGAGATCATTTCATAGATTGACCTTAATTCAGTATCATCTAATTTTGATAAATGCTTCTCTACCGTTGCACAATCTCCTCGCTTTGCCGGCCCTGTCATAGCTGTATGTGGACCTAGCTCCAACGTCTTCTCCATGGTCTCGCGTATCAGCGGATGTAAAATCGATAAATCTAAATCCGTTCTTGACTTCAAAAGCTTATCGGATTCGGCCATTAATTGTGTAGTGAAATTACAGGCAAATACTGCAGCTAAATGAATTTCACTTCTTTTTTTAGAATCAGCTTTAATCGACTCATCTGATAAATTGTCTTGACAAAATTGAATAATCCAACGTTCAAATTCAATGCTATTGGCTTCAATTAAAAATGGAATTGCGGCAATATCTAAAGCACGTTGTTTTGAAAAGGTTTGTAATGGATACAGAACGCCATAGGCCTCAAATCCTTTAAAGACATCAATCGGCTGAATGCCCGAAGTATGAACAACCGGTATTGTCTTGTTTAATTCTTTGGCAACACTTTCAATGGCATCATCTTTAATCGTCACAATATTAAGGTCAACCCCATCTTGTAGATCAGCTAAATGATCGATAGCTCGAGCTCCAAATTGATGCGACAAAGCACGTGCATTTATAAAGTGGCGCGAATAAACCGAAACGATTTCAACACCTGCCGCAAATAAAGCTTTACTTAAGTGAGTCGCAACGTTACCTGCTCCAATAATATTTACTCGAATTCCGACCATGAATTATATAAATTGGCGCCGCAAAGCTAATTCCTTTTTTGGAAAAGGGCATCATTGCCATACGCTTTCTATGTTAAGATAAAGTTAAGGAATTCCTTTAAACATCTCGTTTCCTGTATAAAAAGACATTAAAATCACCCTTAAATGACGCTACACTTTCAAAAATCATTTCGCTATCCAATCGATGGAGGATTTCATTTTCAGGATAAAGCATATCCGCATCAAAATCGATATAGATTAAAGATTTTTTATCGATCAAAATTTCATCAGCGTGATAAATGGCATGATAATCTTCGGTTGATAAATCCGCTCTAATTGACTTTGATTGTTTGAATAAAACCGGATCGATATAATAGGCCAAAGTCAGGTCATAATGAGGAGGAGAATAATAGATAATTGTCTCAACCGTTTTCATTTTTTCGACATACTCGATCAATTTATCAGTTTCGCGATTAACATCTGGGATGAATTTCACACTTCCCGCGAAAAAAAATAATAAAAGGAAGGGTAAAAAATTCAATCTTCCAGATCTATTCTCAAAACCTACCGTAAGCACGTAAACCAGCAGTAAAAAGAAAGGGATGGTAAGGAACTGAAGGTATTTTATAAAAAAGACAGAAGAAAAGAATAAAGAAATCAGAAATAAAAGGAAATAACCTCCGATAGACCAAAAAACCAAAAAGAACAACCTTTCTTTTTTGACTTTCTCTTGCGAGGTTTTGAACAGGTAAATAGCTCCGGAAACGGCTACTAACGTTATAATCAACGTTAATTGGTTATTAAATAACTTCACCAAATTTGTCCATAAATCTGACCATTGAACGGCTGGTACCCAAGAACCTTCAGATCCGTAAGAAAGTGTCTTTTCAATCAATAAATAAATTCCGGGAGCAAACAACAAGAGGCTAAGTCCAAATGTACCCAATAGCATCTTCCATTTCGCAGGATTCATTTTTGACCAAAAGAAAATGAGCAATAGAACCTCCATAAAAATCACAACACCTCCCAAATAATGGGTGTACATCAAACCAACATTCCAAATCGCAAGCCAAAACCAATTCTTTTTGTTCTCAATAAAAAAGCCCCATAAAGACCATAGAATTAGCATAAAAAACAAAGTAAAAAGTCCGTACATCCTTGCCTCGAGGGCAACAAAATGATTTAACCTTGAAAAAATGAATAAACCAACCAGGAGAATGCTATATTTTATCGAAAAGAATTTTCGTGCTAATTGAAAAAGTATGGCTGTTGAAAAAAGCGCAATTATCAGTGACATAGAGCGTACGGCAAATGCGCTAATACCAAATAGCTTAACCCAAAAATGGAGCAATAAGAAGTGTAAGGGAGCATTATTACCACTATTCACTTCTGCCAATAGCTCAGGAATTTCAGATTGTGCGTGATAGACTGAATATGGTTCGTCGAGTGAAATCGGAAAACCGTTGATCACCAAAAGACCAAAAATGGCTTGGACAAGGATAAGAATCCACATGACGGTTTTATGAGATATATGCATGCTGTGGCCAAGATAATTAATTTCCCTTCGTATACACCTCAGAATCCCGTGCGAATTTTTAACTTTATAGCTCTAAAATTGAAAGCATGAAAGATGTATTTATAGTTGATGCGATACGCACAGCGATTGGAAATTTCGGTGGAACATTAGCGCCAGTAAGAACAGATGACTTAGGTGCCATTGTTATGAAAGAATTAATCAATCGAAATCCAAATTTTGATCCTTCAGAAATTGAGGATGTTATTTTTGGGTGTGCTAATCAAGCTGGTGAAGACAACAGAAATGTTGCCCGCATGAGTTCTTTATTGGCAGGTCTTCCCTATTCTATTGGAGGCGAAACCGTCAACCGCTTATGTTCATCTGGAATGGCTTCTACGATCAATGCAGCCCGTGCTATTAAAGATGGTGCTGGTGATATTTATATATCTGGAGGTGTTGAACACATGACCAGAGGTCCTTGGGTTATTTCTAAAGTTTCTAAGCCATTTGGTAGAGATGCTGAAATGTTTGATTCTAGTTTCGGTTGGCGTTTTGTTAACCCAAAGATGCATGAAATGTATGGAACAGATGGTATGGGTGTAACCGCTGAGAACCTAGTTGAAAAATACGGCATCAACCGTCAAGATCAAGATCAATTTGCTTATTGGAGCCAGATGAAGGCTACGGAAGCACAAAAAAATGGACGTTTAGCAGAAGAAATCATTGCCGTTGAGATTCCTCAGCGCAAAAAAGATCCGATCATTTTTGATCAAGATGAATTTATAAAACCCAATACATCACTTGAGATATTGGGTAAATTAAGAGCAGCTTTTAAGCGAGAAGGAGGTTCTGTTACGGCTGGAAATGCTTCCGGATTGAATGACGGAGCTGTTGCTCTTTTGATTGCTGGAGAAGATGCTGTGAAACGAAATAACTTCAAACCCATGGCTAGAATAGTATCAGCAGCTGTTGCTGGTGTTGAGCCACGTATTATGGGAATTGGTCCGGTATATGCTTCCCGTAAAGCTCTTGACAGAGCAGGATTAACTTTGGACGACATGGACATCATTGAAATCAATGAGGCGTTTGCAGCTCAGGTTCTTGCATGCACTAGAGAATTTGGAATCGCAGATAATGATCCAAGGATTAATCCGAATGGAGGTGGTATTGCCATTGGTCATCCGCTTGGAATGACAGGAGGACGTATTCTACAAACCGCCGCGATTGAACTTCAGAAAACAAACAAAAGATACGCATTGGTTACGATGTGCATTGGTGTAGGTCAAGGATATGCGACAATAATTGAGCGTGTTTAATGAATCCTGGTGGGGATCTATTTATTTTCTGAAGAATTTCCAATTCTAGAAAAAGAAAACCTGAAAGATAAACTACTTATTTACAGATATATAAGTGATTGATTAAATCTTTTTTATTTTTCTTTAGGGGAATATAGCCTTTAGCTTGTATTAAATACAGAGTCTGAGACCTAATAGTAATGTTTCATAACTAGGTTCATTTTCAAAGATGTTTTTTAAATTATGAACAAAGCCCGCTAGTCATAGACTAACGGGCTTTGTGATTTAATAAACTTTATTAAATCTTTCAGCAATCTTATTGCTTTACTACTTTAATGGTTTGAACTGTGCTATCTACATTTACTTGTAAGAAATAAATTCCATTTGCCATTTCTGACAAACTCAAGATTTCTTGATCCGTCGCATTTCCGTTTAATACGACATCACTCGAAATCGAGATCAATTGATAAGTGAATACACCTTCATTTACAATTGTTAACTGATCAACGGTTGGATTAGGATAAACACTGATTGTCGAATGCTCATCTGAACTAAGGCTAGCTAAATCAGATACGAAGAATGATTCTGGTTGACTTTCGCAACTATTCGCATCTTGCACAACCACAACATAAGCACCTGTAGTTAAGCCAGTAAGATCCTCTGTGTCATCAAAATCACCAGTTCCATCATTGTTCCAGTCAAAGACATAAGCAGGAGCTCCACCTGTAACTAGGATATCAATAGCCCCAACTCCCGTGCCGCCATCATCTGGTGTAGACGATCCAAATACCTCAGGTAATTCATTTACCCATATCGTTACAACGGCATCACAATCTTCAACGTTACCCGAGCTACCGACATAGGTATTTTCTCCAACCATTTCTGGCACGAAAGCAATACCATCTTCTACTGCCATGTCCCAAGTTACAGCATCTCCACTTTCAGCAGTTGCTGAAATAGTTACCTCGTCTCCAAAACAAATTTCGTCATCAGATACCGTAACAGTCATTGGATTACATAGTTCAGTAATAACAATGAGTCCATCTCCTTCTCTCTCACCAGGCAAAGTCTCTCCGTCAGTCACACCTCCTAAATAAGAGGATCCTCCTCCTCCACCGCCGCCAGCTGCTCCTGACCCTGCGCTTGGACCTGCACCAGAACCTCCACCGTAGTAGCCTCCACCACCACCGCCGCTTCCAGCTCCTTGTGTTGCTCCAATTCCAACTCCTCCAATTCCTAACTCACCATCATTACCGTTGGTTCCTTCTTCTCCCATACCACCGGATCCACCAGCAGCATCAGTTCCACCATCAGCACCAGCTCCAACATTAAAATAAACATCGTAAATAGCATCAGCAGGATCGTCACCGCTGCCACCAACGGTTCCTCCTCCTTCACCTCCATTACCTCCTGTTCCGCATGGAACACAAGAGCCATTGGTGTAGTTACGACCTCCGCCACCGCCGCCACCAGCAACAATTGCACGATCAGTCAAGTCAGTTCCGCCTTGGCGAACATCAGATGCTCCACCGCCACTGCCGCCATAACCTTCCGTACCACCACTACCAGGAGATCCAAGACCTCCAATGGCACCACCGTTATATCCGCCGACACCGGCTAACCCTTCTCCACCAACGTAAATATTTAATACTTCTCCTGGAGTAACAGCTAACACACCAACGGCATACCCACCTAATCCTCCGTTAGAGAATGGTGCATAATCATCGATAGTTGTTGCTTGCCCTTGGGCTCCCCAGCATTCAATTTGAATTGACGTTACACCAACAGGAACGGTATACGTTTGCACATCTCCGGTATAGTCAAATGTTGTTGTAACTTGAGCAGCAAGTTGGTTGGAGGAAAATAATCCCAAGGCAATTGCTGCTGCCTTTAAGTAATTCTGTTTCATAATTATAAAAGTTGATTAATAACACTAAGTTAAACATTAGAATCTAAAAGATATATGACTAATATCAGGTATATTGATACCATTAATGACTAGCGAATCATTCATCTATTATCTGCAATGTTTTTGCAATAAAAAGACCTGCCCTATTGGAGCAGGTCTTCATATGAACTATTTAATATAGCTTATTGCTTTACTACTTTAACTGTCTGTATAGTTTCATCAGCATTGACTTGCAATAAATAAACGCCGTTTGCCATCTCTGACATATTCAGCAGTTCTTGATCGGTTCCTGCACCATTCAGCACAACTTCACCTGAAATTGACACCAATTGGTATGTAAAGGAACCTTCACGAACGATTGTCAAGTTAATAGCAGTTGGATTAGGATAAACCGTTAATAATTGATTCTCTAAAACATCAATTCCAACTTGAGAGTTTAAGGTAATCTCGTCTGTTGCAGTACAACCATTCGCATCCATAACAACGACTGTATATGTTCCTGCTACCAATCCAGAAAGATCTTCAGTATCGTCAAAGTCACCTGTTCCATCATTATCCCAATCATAGGTATATGGTGCAGCACCAGCATCAACCGTTAAATCAATTGTTCCATCACTACCCATCATTTCATCAGTTCCTGTCATAGAGATCTCTGGATTAGGGTTAACCGTAATTTCAATTTCGTCAGATGCTTCGCAGCCATCTAGCGATGTACCTGTTACAGTATATACTTCAGTACCGATATCTTGAGAGAATGCAGCGCCATCTTCTACACCCATATCCCATTCATAGGCATCAGCACCTTCACCTGTTAAAGTGATCATGTCACCATCGCAATACGTTTCTTCATCAGAAGTTGCAAGAACTTCAGGTAATTCATATACGAATACGAATACAGTAGCCGAATCAGAACATCCAGTTGTTTCGTCAAATCCAAATACTTTGAATTCGTTATCTCCTGTTGTTTCAGGCGCATAATACTCGCCATCTACAATATCACCGCTCCATTCATAAGTATCAGCCGTTCCACTTGCCGTGAAAATTACTGAATCACCAAAACAGATATCTAAATCATCAACTTCTCCAATTACCTCAGGTAATTCTAAAATTGTAACCGTTGCTTCATAAGGGCAATCTGAATCGGCATCTGAAGTTGCTGTAAAAATAACTTCTCCTAATCCCTCTGGTGTAAATGCTTCTCCGTTAGGGACATCTCCTCCGTCCCAAACAACCGTACCTCCGATTTCAGAGGTAGCTGATAATGTCAATTCAGACCCTGCACAAATTTCATCACTCGAAACGTCAACCGTAAGCGGTGTGCAAAGCTCCGTAATAATAATTTGTCCATTTCCTTCTCGAATACCCGGTGTTGTTGTTCCATCGACCATACCACCGACATAAGAGGATCCTCCTCCTCCACCGCCGCCAGCATCTCCTGAACCTGAACTTGCACCAGCGCCTGAACCACCACCGTAGTATCCTCCACCACCACCGCCACTTGCGATGCCGTAGTTTCCGTCAATTCCGAGACCTCCATTACCAAGTGTTCCCACATTTCCATCAGGACCTTCTGGTCCATCCCCAGCTGCTCCACCAGCAACATCTGTTCCGCCACCAGCACCTGAACCTGGATTAAAATAAGTTCCGTAAATAGCGTCATCTGGATCATCACCATCTCCTCCAGCTAAGCCTCCGCCTTCGCCGCCGTTACCTCCAGTACCACAAGGAACACAAGAACCATTGGTATAGTTACGACCACCGCCGCCGCCGCCGCCAGCTACAATCACACGATCAGCCAAAGTAGCGCCGCCTTGTCGCACATCAGAAGCTCCTCCACCACTACCGCCATAACCAGCGGTTCCACCTGACCCTGCTGTACCAAATCCACCGGTTCCACCACCGTTGTATCCGCCAGCACCATCAGCTCCTTGACCACCCACATAAATGTTTAATACTTCGCCTGGTGTTACCGATAATTCGCCTACAGAATAACCACCGAGACCGCCAGTAGAGAACGGTGCATAGTCATCAACTGTTGTTGCTTGACCTTGACCACCGTAGCAGTCAATTTGAATAGAAGTTATACCTGGAGGTACTGTGTACGTTTGTACATCCCCCGTATAATCAAAAGTTGTTGTAATTTGAGCAGCTAGCTCATTGGCTCCCATTAAGCTCAAGGCCAATGCTGCCGCTTTCAAGTAATTTTGTTTCATAAAAAAAAATTGGTTAGTAGGTTAAATGTATGAAAAATATAAAACCCACACCATGATCAGCATCATAATGTGGGTTTTAACCTCAATTATTAACAGTTTAACCGTTAGCTGATAACCGTTTAGCAACTTTAAACTAACGTACTAGTGTTGTATTACCTTTTAACATTCCTAATTCGCCATCTTCAAATGTATAATGAAGCACCCATGTAAATACCGCTGGATTTTCAAGACGTCCTTTATAGGTTCCATCCCAACCAATTCGTTGATCATCCGATTGAAAAATCATTTCACCATAACGGTTATATAATTGGAAACTCATATTCACAATACCTTCTCCTTTTACAAAAAGCACGTCATTATTTCCGTCTCCGTTTGGCGAGAATGCCGAAGGGACTCCCACTCTTTTCGCATAATTTACCAATACCAATACCGTATCCGATGATGCACAACCATAAGGACTCATATACATAACTTGATACGTCGTCGTTTCATCCGGTCTTGCTTCCGTTATTTGACAATCTTGACAATCCAAACGATGATCTGGAGTCCAAATATACACCCCATCAGCATCGCCACCCGTTGCTACCAGAATAGCTGTTCCACCAGCATCAATAATGGTGTCATTTGCAGCTGTAATTGACGGAACACCATGAACCATAAGAGGTTGTGTAATCGTTGAAGTCAATCCATATTCATTGGTTACCGTCAACGTAATACTATAATCACCTTCTGTATTAAAACAAACAATTGGATTAGAAAGCGAAGAAGTACTTGGATCACCACCTTCAAATACCCAATCCCAAAAAACTATTGTTCCAATACTAGAATCTCTAAATGATACACAATCGCCAATACAAATATTTGAATCATAAAGGAAGTTTGCTACAACCTCCTCACACTCAATGACTGTAACTGTGACTGAAGCCGATGAAACGCAGCCTTCAGCAGAAGTTCCTGTTACCGTAAAAGTATGATCACCTGGGGTCAGTGGTGTAAAAGGATCGCCCTCTGTAACTCCACCATCCCAATCATAAGTAGCTGCTGTACCGCCACTTGTCATGACAATAGACTCACCTAAACAGATCTCGATATCAGAAGCAGTGGCAGTGACGGTCGGCAAAGGATTAACCGTTACAACAATTGATGCGGTATTTTCACAACCATTTACATCCGTTCCTGTAACTGTATAAGTTGTTGTTCCAGAAGGAGGTTCAAAGGCTACTCCATCAGTCGCTCCACCATCCCAAGTATACGTATCGGCTCCTCCACCATTAAGAACTAATGTTTCTCCTGCACAAATTGCATCAGGAGTTGCGGTAGCCGTTACAGTAGGTAAGTCATGAACTGTGACCGTTACATCAGCCCTGTTTTCACAACCGATTCCTAATGTACCTGTCACTGTATAGGTAAAAGTACCTGCCGCCGCTGGAGTAAACGGAACACCATTAACAATTCCATCTGTCCACACATAGGTATCAGCTCCACCTCCCGTAAAAGTGATTGACTCGCCGATACATACTTCATCAGGGGTTGCAGTTGCAGTAACTGGCGGTAAATCAAAGGATGTAATATCTATGGTTGCTGTATCTACACAACCTGTTGCAGCATCTGTTCCGGTTACTGTATAGGTCGTTGTTCCGATTGGAGGAGCAAAAGCAACGCTATCAGTGACACCACCATCCCATGTGAAGGTGTCTGCACCTCCACCTGTTAAGACAACGAAATCACCTTCGCAAACTTCAGTGAAATCAGCCGTAGCTGTTACAGCAGGTAAAGGATTAACCGTAACATCAACCGTTGCAGTATTCTCGCAACCCGTTGTTAGGTCGGTTCCGGATACGGTATAAGTTGTTGTACCTAAAGGAGGTGTAAATGCAACACCATTCGTTGCTCCGCCATCCCAAGCATAAGTGTCGGCTCCACCTCCGGTTAAGACTAATGTTTCATCTTCACAAATTTCAGTTGGCGTGGCTGACGCAGTCACAATAGGCGCAGGATTAACTGTTACATCAACCATATCTGTCCCATCACATCCATTTGTATCTGTGCCTGTTACCGTATAGGTTGTTGTTCCCAGAGGTGGTGTAAAAGCAACACCATCGGTTACGCCACCATCCCAAGCATAAGTCCCGCCTAATCCAGCTCCCGTTCCTGCTAGAATAACTGTTTCTCCTTCACAAACTTCTTGGTCTACCCCCCGGCATCAATAACTGGATCAGGATTAACTGTAACTACAACGTCATCTGTTGCGACTTCAGAGCCACATGATATTAATTTTGCAGTGTAAGTTGTGGTAGTCGCTGGACAAACGGTTATATCTGCACCTGTACCTAATAAAGTGACGCCTTCATACCATTCTATTGTTGGTGTGCCTATTGGTGTATACCTTACTGCATGATTGGTAACATCTCAAGCTGTGTTGTTTCTTCCCGGATAAACAACCGCTGCAGTCCCGTCAATATTGTGTATACCTTGAGCAGCATTTCCACTGTTCCATGTAGCACAAATTGGTTTTGATGAAATGTGGTTTTCGATAATATTAGTCGTTTCGTAGATTATAATCTGACTCGTAAATAATAATCCACCACAAGAGAACATCGGAACTGTTTCATAAGTGACTACCAACCTCCTAAAAGGAGCTACTCCGTATACATCATAACTAATTGTACCTCCAACACTCGGATTAATATCGTGCCAAGGGCCCATAATACAGTTTCTTGGTGCACCAGCGACAGCTGGAATTGCGGTTGTTACCCAGGTAGATGTTTCTCCGGCGCTAAAACCAATCCAGTTATTCGAACAAATGACAAAATCACTGTAAGTATTCCCATAAAAACAAAAGTCAAAACCAATCGGCAAAAGACCTGTCTGTGAATCATCTGTTAGAGAAACGGTTGTAACACCATAAGGATCTGGCGCATATGTTATATCCGCAACTGTATAATCAGTTGGAACACCTCCTCCAGTATAGGTAGCGGAAAGGTCTGCACATTCACCAT
>JAURQI010000097.1 GCA_030836155.1 Crocinitomix sp. | reverse complement strand
CACCGAGTGCCTGCAGATAAGCCCAGCACATTAAATCATCCGCAGTTAATCGATTGGTTTGCTCATTCTCAACAGGTATTTCTTCGGTGAATTCTCTCAAATAATCAAACACTTCTGGTTTTAACCCTTTGCGTTTATCCATTAAATACGCTTCAAATTGTTTGACTAAATCTTTTGCACCCCATCCAAGTTCATTGATAATCGCAATTTTAATAACGCTTTCTTTCTGTTCTTTGCCTAAAAACTTTAAAAGCTTTTGATTTAAACCGTTTTCTTTAGTGTAAACGATCATTTTTTCACTTTTATATGCTTTTGAAAAATTCGTTGATGTAAGCGGAGAGTCAGCTTTTGAGCAAAGTACGCTGCTGATCAAAAAAATAGCAATTAGATATTTCATAGCGGTTGGGGATTCCGATTATGAATTAAAACTATAAAAAAAGTTCGTCGGTAAAGAACTAAATACTCAAAATTCGATCAGTCTATACTTTTGACCTATGAATTAAGAACATATGTACTTTGAAACCGTTATAAACATTGATTTAACGGAAATTTATAGCCCCCCACTAGTCAAAAATCCCTAGCTTTGCAGAGCATTTTGATGTAATGGCATTTGATGAACAAAGCAATAAAGACCTTGAATTTGATCGCATTTGTGAGCTTTTAGCAGTTCATTGTAAATCTGCGAAGGCAAAGAAAAATGCTCAAAATTTAAAGCCTTTTGAATCGGCAGAGCAGTTAAGTAATGAATTTAATTTGCTTCAAGAGATTCAAGATATATACACTGATCCGCGACTGAGCTTCCCCCATTCAAATGCAGAAGACATTGATAATGCCTTGAACATATTGCGGATTGAAAATGGCGTCCTCATCCTCAATGAATTACTGAAAGTTTATTCGCTTTGTCTCGGAACAAGACAACTGATTGATTTTGCAAAACGGGAGCAAAACGATTACCCTCTAGTGCATGCTGCTTGCGAACACATAACCGGCATTCACGACATTTTAGCGGTGATAACGGAAGTTTTAAATGAGAAAAAACTGAAGATAAAAGACGAAGCAACTCCGCGATTGGCGCAGCTTAGAAGAAAACAAAAAGCCAACCGTTCATTGATTAATAAAAATTTTGAACGCGTCCTGCGCAGGTGTAAACAAGATGAATTTTTGGGTGATTCAGAAGAGACCTTTTTAGAAAACCGCAGACTGCTTGCAGTTTTATCTCAGTACAAAAAACGTGTTCCGGGCAAAATGTACGGATCCAGTTCAAAAGGAAACTATACTTATATCGAACCTTTTGAAAATGTAGAATTAAATAAAGAACAAGAACAATTGAGAATTGATGAAAACAATGAAGTTTTCATGATTCTGGAAAAAGTAACTTATCGTCTACGCAGCGAAAAGAATCACTTAAAAGCCTTTCAACGTTTATTGGTGCGTTTTGATCTATTAAATGCGAAAGTTCTTTTTGCGGATACCTATCAAGGTATTCGTCCAGGGTTAAACCAGACACGCCAGATGAAATGGCGAAATGCCATTCACCCATTACTCTTTTTAAAAAATGAGGAGGGAAATATTGCAACGATTGGTCAAGACATCGAATTAGACGAAAAAAGTCGATTCCTCGTTATTTCTGGTCCAAACGCCGGTGGTAAGTCGATAACATTAAAAACAGTTGGACTTTTACAAATCATGTTTCAGGCCGGTCTATTCATTCCAGTTCACCCCGATAGTTCTTGTTGTTGGTTTGATCAGGTTTTATCGGATATTGGCGATAATCAATCAATCGAGAATCAATTAAGTACTTACAGCTATCGGCTTAATCGTATGAATCATTTTCTAAAAGCGGTTAATGCGAATACCCTTTTTTTGCTGGATGAGTTTGGAAGCGGATCTGACCCTGAATTGGGTGGCGCTTTAGCGGCCGTTTTTTATGAAACTCTATATGCTTCTGAATGTTACGCTGTTATTACGACACACTATACCAACATTAAGATTTTAACTTCTCAATTGGATGCGGCTACCAATGCTTGTATGTTATTTGATACCAAAAAATTAGAACCATTATTTCAATTGTCCATTGGACAGCCGGGTTCTTCATTTACCTTCGAGGTCGCTCAACACAATGGTATATCAGAAGATTTGATCAATCGGGCAAAGGAAAAAGTGACCGAACAAAAGCTCGAGATCGATGCTTTATCTGCATCGCTTCAGAAAGAGAAATCTAAGTTCAAAAAGATCAATACAGAGCAGTACAAATCTCAACACAAGGCCAAACGTGCTATTCGAGAGTACGAGCAAAAACTAGAAAAACTGCAAAGAAAATCTGAACGGATCAATCTCTTTATTGAGCAACAAAATAAATATGTCAGTATAGGCAAAAAGTTTTTTGATATACTCGGGAAGTTTAAGCACCACAAGACCAATAAGAGGGTTAATGAAGAGCTGAAAAAGCTCGCTTCTATTGAAAAATCTAAGATCCTAGAACAAGAAAAGCCGGTGGTATTAGAAAAAAACCTCGAAAAGCCAAAAGTCAAACAAGTATCCAAAGCAGATATAGAGAAAGCTAAACAGCTTGAACTAGAAGCTAAAAAGGAAAAAGAAAAAGCATTAAAAGAGCTATTATCTGTTGGACGACAAGTTAAATTAAAAGGTCATTCGAATAAAGCCACTATTCTAGAGATTGACGGAAGTAAATTGACGGTTCAACTCGGTAATTTTATTGTAAAAACCTCTGTAAAAGAAGTCGAGATTTAATCTTAAAACAGCGATTCTGATTTTTTTCCGACATTCGTGACGCTAAGTCGGATTATTTTGTCTCTAAAACTTCTCATATACGGACTGATTTTTAGCCTGTCGATTTCATTGTTATTCGGACAGGAAGAAACACATATTCGCAAAAAAAAGGAAATTCAGGGAGGAATTGCTCCCAAGTCAGTTGTCATCAGCTCAACAGGAATTGTTGCTGCTCAAAATATGATGTATCGACACAGTGTCACCGTTTACACCGAAGAAGGTAATCTGATGCACAAAATAAAAGATGATGTCAACCTCAACCAATTTGGTTATAAAAATCATCAGAATGAGTTGGTAAAAGGGGCTCCAGTTGAGGGTGCGTTCACGAGCGATGGCAAATTCTTGTGGGTTTCAAACTATGCGATGGAAGGCAGGGATTTCGAAAATAAAGGCTGCGATGATTGTATAGGAAAAACATATGACCCTGGATTTTTGTACAAAATAAATATGACATCAGGCGCTATCGAAAATGTAATTGAAGTCGGTTCTGTTCCGAAACATTTGGCTATTTCAACCAATGACAGTCTGATGATAGTAGCAAATTGGGTGAGTTCAGATGTATCTGTTATTGATCTGACAATAGAAAAAGAAATTAAACGTATTCATGTGGGACCACATCCGCGTGGAGTTGCTATTAATAGTGATGCTTCTAAAGCTTATATTGCGATCATGGGAAGCTCTAAGGTAGCTGTTCTTCATTTGAATCAAGATTATTCACTCACCTATATAAATAATATTGGAAAGGCACCTCGTTCATTGGCACTAGGTCCAGCTGACTCTTTACTCTACATATCTTTAAACTCTGAAAGTAAAGTTGTGAAATACGACATATTCAGTGGAGCGCGGCAAGAATGTATAACAGCTGCTGGTCCAAGAAGCATGACTTTATCCCCGGATGGTTTATTTATATATGTAGTCAATTATTTTGATGATCAGTTTACAAAAATTGAAACGTCTTCAATGCGCATAGCTGCTTCCATGTCTACTTCTGCCAAACCCATCGGTATTTGCGCCAATTGGAATAAGGGTGAAATTTGGGTAGCCTGTTACTCTGGAAAGATTGAAGTTTTTCGGGACTTTAAACTCGTGCCTGCTTTGGGTGAAAACTGGTTGGCTTATGGCTTATCACTTATACCCAAGTCCGATAGTTCAGATCGTACTGAAATAGGAACGGATATCGACACGTCCATCGAAAGAAATGGATTCAACAGGACGGGCATCGATACATTAGATAACCGTTTGGTAGAATCAATTAAACCAGACGGAAAATCTAATCAGCCACTTAACCCCATTCTTCGCCAACGAGAGCAAAAACCCGAATCATGTGATTATTATATTATCATTGGTGCCTTCTCTGTGTCAGAAAATGCAGCTTCAAAAAAACAAGAATTAATCAAGAGTGGCTATGAAGCATCCGTCATCAATGGAAAATACAATTATGTTTCCATCACTTGCACCTCAACCCCGGAGGCAGCGGAGACCGAAAAATCTAGAATCCAAGCCTCAAATCCTGAATGGAAATCAGCATGGATTCTAAAAATATAATCTTAAGCTACAGGCGTATCTAAAAACTCAACAGCTCCAGAACAAACGTCATAAACAGCTCCTACCATTTTGATTTCTCCGTTCATTTCCATCTCTTTTAATATCTCACTCCGATCACGGATTTCCTTAATCGCATTGTGAATATTGAGCTTATTGACGTCTTCAATATAATCAGCTGTCACGACTCCTCCTGGTTTTTCTACGCCATTCACTGCTGGCTGAATCTTTGATAATAAAGCAGTAATATTTCCCAACTCAACACCGTGGCATGCTGACGTGACCGCCCCACATTTTGTATGCCCCATAACCAAAACCAATTTTGATCCAGCTACTTTACATCCATATTCGGTCGAACCGAGTACATCTTCATTAATCACATTACCCGCAACTCTTACGCTAAACAAATCTCCAATTCCCATATCAAAAACATGCTCAACTGGAACACGAGAATCAATACAGCTAATCACTACACCGAAAGGAAATTGACCTCCGCATGTTTTATTTACCTGATCTAATAAATCACGATCTGCTTTTTTTGCTAATTGGAAACGTTGGTTTCCTTCTTCTAATAATACGATAGCTTGGTCCGGAGAGACGGCAGCTTGTCTTTCTTTGTTAAACGTCTCCATTTGTGTTACCTTTTAGTTTCTGTTTAGTTAATTCATCAAACCCCACAAATTCCAGCTCGATATTTCGCGATTTTGCGTTATGTATAAAATCTTGAAAAATATCATAAATATCATGGTCCATGTGTTCATTCTTACTTCCATCAATAATCAAGTGACTTCCATCTGGTATTTCATTCAATTTGTGATGTAAGTGGCCCTTATTAAAGAATGAAACTACTTCGCCAAACTGAATGATTGTCCGACGTCGATTATCTTCTTCCTCTTCTTCTTTAAATTCAGAATAAAGCGCATTTTCATAACTTCTTCTGATAATGAAGAAAATCGAAACGGCAAGCCCAATAATAATGCCCCAAAGGAGATTAGTAAAAATGATAAATCCAATGGTAATTACAAAAGGCAAAAACTGACTTATGCCATTATCATACATCTGTTTGAACAACTTTACACTTGAAAGTTTGTAACCTACTAATAACAAAATAGCGGCCAAGCAAGCCAGAGGAATTAAGTTTAGCAACCAAGGCAATAACAACACAAATACAGCCAAAAATACACCGTGTAAAATGGCGGACATCTTCGTTTTACCGCCACTATTGATATTGGCCGAACTTCTTACAATTACCTGCGTGATCGGTAACCCTCCAAGCAATGAAGAAACAACATTACCAGTACCCTGCGCTAATAACTCTCTATTGGTTGGAGTCGTTCTTTTCTGAGGGTCTAATTTGTCCGTTGCCTCTACACATAAAAGCGTTTCTAAACTGGCGACTACTGCCATTGTAAAACCAATCATATAGATGCGTGGATTTGATAAGATGGTCCAATCAGGAAAGGTTAACAATCCCCAAAAGGGAAGTGAAGTGTCAGCTGCCTTTATATTGACTAAATGATTATTCTGAACCACTTGTTCTTTAAGCAAACTTGACTCATTTACTAAGGTTAATTCCGGAAAAACACTCTTAAATAATTCGTTTAGTGCAATTGCAGCTATCACGGCGATAAGCGGACCAGGAATAAGATTTAATAGCTTATTTTTCTTAATTGCTTTAGACTGAAAAAGCAAAAGGATGCCCAGTGCAATTGCAGTAATGATAATGGCGCCCACTGTTGGATTTTGCAAAGCATACCAAATTTCACTAAATGTATTGTGTCCATCTGTTTGGTAAAAAGCCCAATCCCCTTCAGGGTTTTTGTCATAACCTAATGCGTGCGGAATTTGTTTCAAGATAAGAGTAATACCAATACCTGCTAACATCCCTTTAATTACAGCAGAAGGAAAATAATAACCTATAATTCCGGCTTTTAATAAGCCAAGGATAATTTGAATAATTCCTGCAATAACTCCGGCAACCAAGAACGCTTTGAATCCGATCATCATGTCAAATTCGCCGTCAATGGTCCCTAACTCTTTTATGCCCTCTGCTACGATAACAGCTAGTCCCGCAGCTGGACCTGACACTCCAAGAGGAGAGCCACTCAAAGCTCCTACAACAAGACCTCCGATGATTCCGGCAATAATTCCTGAAAACATCGGGGCTCCAGAAGCCAATGCGATGCCCAAACAAAGCGGAAGTGCTACTAGAAACACTACCAATCCTGAAGGGATATCATATTTTAAATTCTTAAACATTATCTTTTCTTTTTATGGTGATCGGATTTCGATCAAATGGTTGGTTGACTAAATGCAAGTTGGTCGCCTGCAAAACTGACGTATAATTCAGTAATTAAACAATCGCTTCTGGAGGAGGGTACGGCACTTCAAATGAGTGGTCGGATCGATTGAAAGCTAAAAGCATATTTTTTCGATGATGACTTTCACCGAAAACGTGTTTAGTTTCGTTTGTCTGATGGACATAAATGTTAAAAACATCATCAACATCATCCACCCCTTCTTCTTCTCCGTTATCAGCATTAGGGCAATCCTCTACCAGCTCGACCTCACTATCTAATTCTAAAAGGATAGTTTGCTCAAGACAAGTAAACGTAAACAAGTACAATACCATAATGATAATGATTCTTTGCAATACGCTATGTAAGGATTTTATCTCTATCTCATATTGCATCAATAACTTTCATTACTAAATTGGTGTAAAACTCTTGCACTTGATCTGTGCATTCTGCCTGATCGGTAATCGTCGGTAAATGCTCAACAAAAAACGCTTGTTGATGCGCACCTTCCATTACCGTGGAAACCAGCATATTTGGGTACTTGAAATCGGGATTTACCTCAAGGATAATATCCGATACTCGCTGTACGATTCGTTTATAAACCGCAAAGTAACCCAGCTGATTTTCCGCGTCAATTTTTTTTGTGTGGAAAACCTTGGTAGATTCCGCAACGACAATCTTATTCAGAATGACCTCGTTCACATGTTCAAAAGAATAATCCATGTGAATTGGTTCGGTCAAGATTTGAATAGCAACATTCAGTTTTTCATGAGATGATTGCTGATTGACGGTTCCGAAGACCAATTTGTATTCAACCCAGCTCCAATACCAGCAAATCAAATAAACGAGGAGTTGATGTTTACTTTCAAAATAGCGGTAGACAGAGCTTTCAGGGGAACCAATAGCTTGACCTAATTTTTTGAATGTAAACGCTTCAAACCCTAACTCTTCTATCAACTCGATACTTTTTGAAATGATCTTTTTACCCAGGTCAGTGGATTCTGGATCTTTTACAAAAAGTCCATCATTGATAATGATTTGGATTGGTAATTGATGCATCTAATAGACAATAACACTACAAATATAATAGTATTACTATCATAAGCAATAGTAAATACCACTTTTAACAATTTTTATACACTGGCAAAGAAGCATCTACTCCTTGCATCAGAGCTAGGAGTAGATGCTTAATTAATCAATTCAATGATTTATTTGTTTTGGGAATTTAATCTTTTATACTCCTCGACTTCCGCCTTTTCCCTCGCCAAGTGTTCGTCATAAAGACGCATGATTGAATAGAACATATCTTGATCCGTTGCAAGAGGCCTAAAACCGATCTTTTCTTTACACAACCTGATCAGCTCAATATGATATTCATTTTCTGGATTGTATCGAATTTCGCTGTGCGGATCCTCATCCGCCTCTCTTTCGTATCCGATTTTCTTTAACAAGTCTCCGTGGACTCTCACAAAAAGCTGTTCAACAGCTTTTAATAGCGTTTCTCGCGCACTTCTTTTCATAAGTTTTGGTTTTTGTGTGTTCGGTCAGCTTCTTCTAGTTCTTCGAAACTAACCTGTGGGACGCTGTAGTTAAATAACTTTTCAAAGCGAATTTCAAAAAAATTCGCGATAATAGCAAGCTTGTCGGCCGGAATCGTTGCTTTGTCTTCTTTACGGATATACTTCCACTTCCGAAATGTTTCTCTACTAATACCCAGAACTACTGGAAGTTGCCTACAAGTAATACGGTATTTATGATAAGGCATTTCATTCAAAAGTTTGTACAGCTTATATTTATACTGCTCGGAATCGACCATATTGGTTTTTGACTTTTTCATTTTATTCATTTCGGGTACTAACAAAGTTATAACTTTCCATTTCATCTCCATATCTTTTTAATTATTTTATTTTAAAATATTAGTACAAATAGCTGTAAAAACTTGTATTACAGGTTTTTACTAAAGTAGAAAAGTGTTGAAATGAATAAATATGTATAAATAATTTTGAAATATATCATCATATTGTTTTACATTTTTATTATTCGGTTGTATTGATTAGCTAAACAGTGAATAGCGCTTTTTTTTCGGTCATTTAGCACTTGATTTAAGCTCCTTTTTGTATGTATATCGGGTAAACAATTCGACTTTTTGGGTAGATTTTTTTGTACTTTTAGCCGGTATTTAAAAAACAGTCTCTTAACCCAAAAGCTATCAGACATGAAAATTAACAAGGATCGTATTAAATTATTGATCAAAAAAAAATCGATGAAGCAGAAGGATGTTGCCGCTGCTTTAGGAGTTGGTCCACAAGACTTCAACAACTGGATGTTTCGTGGAATCTTCCCACATTACGACAAACTCGAAATACTAGCTGATCTATTAGATGTTGACGTTTATACCTTACACAAGGAACAAATCGTGATGGACCCTATTGTTCAATACGGTCAAGGTTCAAGATTAAAAACGGATAGTTTTATTCCTTTTTATGAACCTGGACAAGATTTTGATTTAGCTTTATTTGACATCAATAAAAAACCAAATTCTCCTAAAGATCTCATACACGTGCCTGGTGTCAAAGCTGATCTTTTTTATCCTTATTACGGTAAAAATCTATTCTCATTATCGAATGGGGACTTAGTCGCATTGAAGCTTATTGAGGATATATCAATATTAGATCTAAATCTTGTCTATGCTATTTGTGCAAATGATCAAGTTATTTTTAGACTATTAAAAGAAGGGGATAATCAAACGACACTCTTACTGCTCAAAAATGAGGAGGATGAATCCCCTCAAGATATTAAGAGAAATTCAATAAAAGCCTTGTATGCCGTTAAAGCAGTGATCAAAAGAAATATCTAAACACAATTATCCTCCCGAACAATCTTTCGCTAATCGAATTATTTCTCGGATAGGAACGGTTTTAATGTCTGAATAATCCTGGTATTTTTCAGCGACTATATCAACTGCACAATCGCAATATTTCGCAGCTTTTTCTTCACCGACGATGGGCGCCGCTTTTGTCTCGCAATTGGCCACAAATTCCTTGACTTGTTTTTTCGTCCAATATTTTAATGCTGCTCTTTTCATGGCTCCACAGGATGCTAAAACAAATCCTGTCAATAAGAACAGGAAGAATACATTCTTTTTCATTTCTTTTTTACTTTTTGAATTTAAGCTGAAGATATTGTTCAATATCAGATCACTCCTCCCAAATATCGTCTTTTTAACTTAAAATTATGATAAATATCACTTTCAATAATTTCATTAATCCCTAAATTTGCCGCGTGAGAGGTTTACGTTCATATATTAGTCTTTGCCTTGTCTTGGGCATGACAATTGCACTTTTTTGGCAAACGGCGACCATCATTCACTTCTACCTGAACAGGGAAAGTATTGCCGAAACGCATTGTATCAATAAAGAGAATCCAAAAAAAACCAGGCTGCAAGGGTCAATGCCATCTTAAGGCCCAACTTGAAAAGTCAAGACCTGAACATGACAGTGAATCGGGTATTTTGCCTCAAATTGAAACCAGTATGTTCTTGCTAATGTTCGCTCCACAAGAAAGCGCTGGCGAAACGTTGACATTAAATAAAAAATGCTCGAATAGTGCTCAAAAAAAGTCCTACTTGGAAAATTTTGAGACGGATATCTTTCACCCGCCCAAAGCATAGATCAAAATTTATTTTTTTACTGTCAATAATAGTATTGACACAATTGATCTGAATTATAAATGAGGTGAAAATATTTTTTAATGAAAACAATTTTGAGCATTTTGCTCTTCATTCCACTCGCATCTTTTTCATGCGACCACTGTAATGTATTATTAAACGTACCCCCGAATGATTTTCGAAATTCTGTTGATCTGATGTTTCGTTCGAGAGATATGTTTGGATCGTACAATGCTTTTGGTGAAATGATTACGACACGACATGCAGGTCATGGAAATGACTTGGCTTTATGGGGCAATGATGTCAGCGAGACTTATCGGACAATGGAATTGCGTGGTAATTTTTATTTCTTCGACAAATGGCGAACAACTATAATTATACCCTATGTCTTTAATACGCAAAACATAGACGATGCCGTTCGGTATCGGGTAAACGCAGTAGGAGACCCTGTGCTTTTGCAATCCTATCTTATTTACAACAGCATGGGAGATACGGCCAAACAAGTGTTCACACAGCGTTGGATTGTTGGCGCAGGACTACGAGCTCCTCTTGGCGAAACCCAATTATCTTATGATAATGGCACTCCGAATCTTGATTTGCAGCCTGGTTCAGGAGCATGGGGGGCATTAGTATACACAACTTTTACATTCAAATACAAATGGTTGGGATGGCGCAATAATATCAGCTTTTTGCACAATGGGCAGGACAATTTATACTATCAATATGGGCAAACGTTTAACTGGAATAGTAATCTTTTTGCAGATATCCCAATTGGAAAGCAAACACTTCGTTTATTGGGAGGCATATATCACGAAAGCGCCAAAATGGACAAAACTAGAAGTGTGGGAAGCGAACCCGGCTTGATTCACAACAATACAGGAGGTAAGATTTGGTTCGCTCAAACGGGTATACGCATTTTCACGAAAAACATGCAGTTTTTTGGAACCTACGAACATGCCGTCAAATGCAACTTAAACGGCTTCGAGCAATTATTAACCCGATATACTTTTAATTTAGGTGCAACTTGGTATTTTTAAAACAACCCATCCTTTTTGCACGTTTAAGCGTTATAGTAATAAGTACATAGCGCATTGATGACTACATAGCACTTAATAATATGAAAATACAAGAAAAAATAAAGTATACATCCTTATTCATTGCCGTTATTGGCTTGATTGCTGCAATAACTGGTTGTAAGAAAAATGGTGAAAAAATAGACTCCGACTTGCGCGTGGAATTTCAACTACAAGATGATGGTGAAAATTATAATCTTGAAGAAGTTTTCAGAATCAGTGGTTCAACGGACATTTTTGTAGACAAATTTCAGTTTTACGTATCTGATTTTGCCATGACCAACTCGGATGGTGAAACAAGGGATATCAAAGAAATTTCACTTTTCTCATTTGAATCGAACGGAAAAGCAACACTCGATTTTGAAATGCCAAAAGGTATCTATGAAAATATCTCGTTTGGAGTTGGGGTAAAGAAAACGTTAAACGAAGGAGACCCAGCAAATTATAATGAAGAAGGCCACCCGCTTAACACGATAGAGAATACCTATTGGGGTTGGGCGACGATGTATCGTTTCATCACAATTGAAGGTCGCTACGACAGTGATCTAGACGGAACATTTGAAGGCACATTTGCCTATCATACTGGACTTGAAGACAGTTATCGTAATTTCTCTTTAGATCATGAAATGCGCGTCAAAAAGAATGATGAAAATATCTTAGCTTTTAAGATTGATGTTGAACAAATCCTTGGAGCAGCGGGGAATGCGTTGGATGTAGCAGCCGAACCATATTATCATGGAGGAATGGAAAATTTTCACTTATCCGAAAAAATCAGCGACAATTTCCTCAATGCAATTGTTATTTCTGAATGAGGCCATGGGTTTCATTAAACATGTTTCTTTTTCGATTACCGCTATTTTGCTGACCAACTGTGTTGGGGTGGTTGAAGAAACTGATCCTATTACATCACCTTATGAGGTTGAAGTCCCTAGTCACTTCCCTCCGATTCCTGTTTCGAATGACAATCCTCTTTCCGAAGAAAAGATAGCACTCGGTAAACGCCTTTTTTTTGATCCGATCTTGTCTTTAGATTCGAGTGTTAGCTGTGCAAGTTGTCATTTTACAAGCCATGCATTTTCGGATACTATTGCTTTGAGTAGAGGTATTGGTGATAGCATCGGCGATAGAAATGCTCCTTCTTTAATGAATGTCGCTTATGCAACCAGTTTATTTAGAGATGGGGGGGCGCCTAGTCTTGAAATGCAACTATATACGCCAATTGAAGACGAAAAAGAAATGCATTTAGATATTGACCAAGCTGTTATCAGACTGCTAAACAACACTTCTTATGTCAGGGACTTTCAAAATGTTTTTGACACGCTTCCTACGCTGTTTGGTTTAACGCGTTCGATTGCCGCTTATGAAAGAACTTTAATCAGTGGCAATAGCACCTATGATCATTTTTTGAAAACAGGCGATAGCTCTATTTTTAATCCACAAGAAAAGCTCGGACTTCAGTTGTTTATGAGTGATGAATTACAATGCTATGCTTGTCATAGCGGGTTTTACATGTCTGACAATAGTTATAGAAATAACGGTCTGTACGCCACCTATGATGACTTAGGTCGGGCCAACCTTAGTCTGGACACATCGGATATCGGCAAGTTCAAGGTACCCTCTTTACGGAATATTTCAATTACCGGACCATACATGCATAATGGCAGTGTCCTTTCTTTAGGAGCCATTATTGATCATTATGCTGAGGGAGGAAAAAACAACGCCAACCAAGATGACTTGATCAATGGGTTTCAAATCACGGAAGAGGAGAAAGAGGCTTTGATTCAGTTTTTAGAAACGTTAACTGACTCGGCTTACTTATCAGTAGCGCTATAGAAAAACTGAGAATTCATCTGCTAAGGTTGACAGGCGAAGATCCTCAATCATATCGATATCATTACGCGTATCCATCAATTCATACTTATGATCTTTCGCATCGATCTCAGCCAAGGTTAATTCCAATAATTTTGAAGTACTCCAAGGTTTATTCTGAAAAACATAAGCCCCTTTAACCCCATTCAATCCAATCAAATAATACCCCCCGTCAGCTGCTGGACCAAAAACAAAATCGTTTTTATTTAATTTCTCCTTAGCAACTTGGAGCGTCTCTTTATCCATTTGATCCAAATCAGCACCAATACCTATGATCGATTGATAACCATCATCAAATCCTTTTTGAAAAGCATTCCACATCCGGTCTCCGAGCGAATCTCCGAATTGAACGTATTTATCAACATGACCTACCCAAGATGTTTCATCTAATTCATGCGAGTAATACACACGCAGATCAATCCCTTCTATATCTGTAGTAGCCTCTTCTGTTATGGAAAGTAGTCGCTTATAGACCAATAAGGCATTGGAAGCCCCTATGTCTTTGGCCAATCGCGTTTTGACTTCACCTAAAAGCTTATTTTTTGCAAAAACAATGACGAGGGTCTGATTCATTTAATAACGGGGTTTACCATCATGGAGCCATTCGCCCCATTTTTTTGAATATACATGGACATCGTCTGTCTTTTTACCATTATGATATACAGGGTAGCCTTGGTTCTTCCAATAAATGATTCCACCGTATAAATTGTAGACATTAGAAAACCCGTTTTTTAATAATTTCTCTCCTACCGTTTCACTTCGAGCACCAATAGTACAATAGACCACTACCAGGTCATCTTTATCAACCGTTTCAACCTTTGAAGATGAAAAGAAAAGAAACCCAACATGAGTCGCTCCTTTAAGCGCAGAAACCTTGTACTCTCGACTTTCCCGGGTATCCAACAAATGAATCGTTTCACCGTTTAGCATGCGTTTATACAAGTCTTCAGGCTGCATTAACGGCACCGTTCCTCTATAATGCGACTGCAACATCTCGTCATAGGTCGTGTCATTCTGAGCATAACCTAATTGTATAAAAAACGTGAGTACAAGAATTGCGAAAAATCTCAGCTTCATCAGATGTTTGTTTATTATGTGAGCGCCCCTTGACAACTTGATCCTTCGCCCGCCGTGCATCCAAAGCAGTGTTGATTGAGGACAATATCTCGATCTGCAAGGTCAGCCGCATCAAAATCCATGATGTTACGTGATTTTTTTGCACTAATCGGTAATTTTAATATTTGATTAAAATCACAATCAAAAAGATTTCCGTTCCAGTCTAAGGATAATGTATTGGTGCACATTACCTCACTGGCTGCTGCGGGATTAAAACTATTGGCTAACAATTCGATGTATTCTTGCGTTTTACCTTCATTTTCAAGATACTCTAAAAAACGACTAACCGGTAAATTCGTGATTGTATATAAATTGTGAAAATCGATTTCAAATCGCTCACCTAATTCACGTTTATAATCCGCTTCTAAGGCTGCTTGATTAGGCGCAACCGAAGCACCACCTGGGTTATAAACCAAATGCAATTTCAGATCATCTTGACGCCCATAACCCAAATCATTTAACTTTTTAAGCGCTAAAATGGACTTATTAAAGGTTCCATCTCCTCTTTGCGCATCGGTATTTTCCTCCGTATAACAAGGCAATGAAGAAACAATGGTCACTTTATGCTTTGCTAAAAATTCAGGGAAAGTTTTGAATTTACCTTCTACCAGAATAGTTAGATTACTTCTCACAATGGTCTCAACATCTCTTTTTGCCAACTCCTCAATCAACCATTGAAAATCAGGATTCATTTCTGGCGCCCCACCTGTCAAATCAACTGTATGAATCGAAGGAGTATTGTCAATCACGTCCAAGCATTTTTGCAGAATTGATTTTGGTGTAATCTCTTTTCTTCGTGGAGAGGCATCTACGTGACAATGATTGCACTCCATATTACACATGTAACCTACATTAATTTGCAGAATCTCCAGCTCTTTAGGTCTGAGCGGTAAGCTATTGCATGATTTCATCTTATCAACAAATGAAGGACCCGCTTTCGCTGACGCGTTCAATAGTTGAATTTGATCGTTGGTAGATAATCGTTTATTAATAATTGTACTACTCATTTAATGACCAGTTATAAGGTAAATATTCAATCTTGGCATTCGCGTTAATTTGAACGTCAGAATACTTATTGAGAAAATCTATTAGTGTTTGTCCCGTTTTTACAAAATCCTCTGCGTACCATTCAAAAAGTTTAGAAACTTTTACTTTTTTAGCCGTGATGATATTGTGCTTTTCATTATTGATGTATTCTTTCGTTAGCTTTGTCATTCGTGAACTCACATTATCAGCTGTATACGCATGGTTCCAAAGTCGCGGACAAGAATATGAAGCACAATTGATAGCAAAATGTATTCGCGCATCTCCCATGCGTCTGAGCAAATCATTTTCAACCTGCTGCAGTGTGTAGGCTTTTCCACCAAGTTTAACCAATCGTGTATTCCATATGTCCTTACCTGAAAAAGAAATATCTTTAACTGATTTTACTGGATATTTTACTAAAACAAATTTCAAGGTATACGCGTTGTAGGCATTGATATAGTATGCCTTACATTCATTTTTTGTCCAATCACTTGCAGGAGCAATATTCAAAAGTTGAACGAGGTACTTATCCAACGTATCGACTTTCCGTTTCATTCCTCCGTAGTCCACTTTTCCAGTTGAACTCACGTATTCGTTTAATAAACGATCAAAAATGGAATGATCAGGGCGGTCACTAGACCAAGAAATTCCGGCAATAAATAAGGCTGCAAATAGTATTAAACTTTTCATAATTGCATTGTGTTAATTTGTATGGTCGTTTGTGGTATATATTACTTACATACCATGAAATATTTTTTCTGATAGCAAGATAACAATAATCAGTCCAACTCACAAAAAGAACCATTCACCCAAAACTTAAAACGAATCAAAACGTGAAAAATCCATAAGGCGTGATGCAAGCATGAAGTTTAACATCCTCTGGTCTAACATCTTCGATATGAGGAATGGGGTCAAAATAATTTAAGCCAATAAACTGGCAATCATCACGACATTCACTTAAAAACGCATCATAAAATCCTTTCCCATAACCTACACGATAACCGCTTTGATCAATTGCTAAAAGTGGCACTAATACGACGTCTAATTCCTTAACGTCAACCTCTTCTCCAAAAGTTGGTTCAGGAATACCCCAAGCGTTTATCTCCAATTGATCGGGCGAGGTATACTTGATGTGCTTTAAGTTGTTTTCTCCTTGAATCACTGGCACACAGAATTCCGCATCAATTTTGTCGATCAGGTTAAACGTGTTGATTTCATTGAATCGTTCAATAGGTAAAAAAATACTAATCTTTTTATCCTTCAAATCTAATTCAGCAATAGCTTTATTCACTATCACTATAGAATGACTTTCTAAAACAGTCTTAGACAATGCTGCTCGTTTGTTTTTAAAAAGTGTTCGAATTTCTTTTTTCAACATATTAAATCGTACTTTTTAGAATGCAGTGGTTCCATTAATTGTTCCGTCGCATTCTTCATTTCTGCAAGTTCTTCATCCCCTGCATTGTGCTTTCTCAAAACACCTAATGCTAATGCCAACCCAAAAATCAATAATGCTAACGATATGGCTAAATTAAGAGCATTTATCTTAATCTTTTTTAAGAATAATTTACCTGTAATGGCTCCCAACAAGGCCGCTACTAAAGCCAAAGCAATCCAAAGCCACTCTGTCGATTGAAAATTATAATTATTACCCCAAGCATAAATACTTGTTCGAACGACATCGACAATGAGCGCGACAACGATTCCGGTTGCAACAAAAACTTCTTTTTTGAGGTTATATTTAATCAAAAAGGCTGTTCTTAAAGCACCTTGATGGCCTGAAAGTCCACCAAAAAAACCACTGATCAACCCCCCAACCCACAAGCGTTGTTTAGAAAATGCCAATGACCATTTCGGTATCAATTCAATCAAGGCAAACCCAATCAAAATCAATCCAAAGATCAAATTAAACAGCGTCATTTCCGCTTCAAGACCGAATAGCGAATAGGTTAATAAATGTTCATCGTTAAAACGTGTCATCAAAAAAGCTCCAATAAAAGCAGCAGGTATAGCAGCAAACCCAAACGGGATAACAATTTTCCAATCGACACTTCTTTTCATGAGGAGAAACTTAAAAATATTATTCAAAAAGTGAACGATTGCTGTAGCAGCAATAGCTAATGCCATATCATTAAATAACAAATAGAATATGGGCGTAAGCAAGGTCCCTAAACCGAATCCACAAAAGAAAGTAAGCCAACTCGCCCCAAATGATACAATGAGGAGTATCAATAAATCTACTGACATTTTTAAACCGTTTTTATCATACCTTGGTAAAGGTCTATGATTTTAAACAAAAATCAAATGATTGCGCGTATTATTCTTATTTTCGCGATCCATCAAATAAATTAAAAAATGAGCAATAACGAGTTTGAAGACATTGACATAATTGATACAAAAAAAAGTACATTACCCAACGCAACGGCAGTTCTTGTTCTAGGAATACTATCTATAGTGACTTGTTTTATTTACGGAATTCCTGGCTTGGTTATGGGCATCATAGCGCTTTATCTGCATAAAACGGATCGTGAATTATACCAAACAGATCCAAGTCGCTATGCACAGTCGAATCAAACCTCTAATGCTGGAAAGATTTGTGCTATCATTGGATTATGTTTATAGGCCTTATTTATGCTGTATTTGATTATCGTTTTAAGTGTTGCATTGAGCAATCCATTTATTTTTAGATAAATAAACGCTTAATGGTTACTTGTCATTGGAAAAGTACGTTTGGCGTCTCCTGCCCAGGTTGTGGGTTTCAACGATCTATAGATCTGCTATTTCAAGGAGAGTTTTGGGAAAGCTTTCTCAGGTTTCCTGCTACCCTACCGCTGTTAATCACTGCGCTATTAACCATTATACACTTAATCTACAAATTAAGACGAGGACCACGTATGATCGTGTTTAGTTTTGCAATTTCAGCAGGATTGATGGCTATTAATTTTATAAAAAACATAATTGAAAGCACCCTCTAAAAAATGGAATCAAGCATTACATTCCGGGAATAATTCCCTTGGCTGATTGCGCCATTTCCATTTCTTTTGTGCGATAAGATTGCTCGAGTGCTCGGTTAGCCGCTATGATGATTAACTGCGTTAAGGCTTCCCCTTCAACGCCATCTTTAACGGTAATATCCGTAATGACACCATTGCCATTCACTTCGACTCGCACATCTCCATCTCTGGCCTCACCAATTAGCTTGATATGATTTAACCGTTCTTTCGCTTCTTCAGCCTTTTCCTGCATGGCTTGAAGTTTTTTCATCATTCCGTTTCCAAACATCTCCTTATATTTTCGTTAATTATTCATCACAAAAATAAAGAAGTTTCATTGATCAAATACTATCTTTGATGCGAAAAAAAAAACATCATATGTCAAAAGCAATCATTGAGCAAGCTTGGGAAGATCGAAGCCTATTAGAAAAGACTGAAACGAGAGAAGCAATA
This sequence comes from Crocinitomix sp., assembly GCA_030836155.1. Taxonomy (GTDB): domain Bacteria; phylum Bacteroidota; class Bacteroidia; order Flavobacteriales_D; family Crocinitomicaceae; genus Crocinitomix. Next base: position 1,740 of record JAURQI010000097.1, on the reverse strand, counting down.
GAAGCTGTTATCGCGTCATTAGATGCTGGGGAATTGCGTGTAGCAGAGCCACTTGGTAATGGCGATTGGCAAGTGAACGAATGGGTAAAGAAAGCGGTAGTGATGTATTTCCCTATTCGAAAAATGGAGACAATCGAGGTTGGACCATTTGAATTCCATGATAAAATGGCTTTAAAAACTGGATACGCTGAAAAGGGTATTCGTGTTGTTCCTCATGCTATTGCGCGATATGGTGCTTATATTTCATCAGGTGTGATTATGATGCCTTCATATGTGAATATCGGTGCATATGTTGATGCTGGAACGATGGTTGATACGTGGGCAACGGTAGGTTCTTGTGCTCAAATCGGAAAGAATGTTCACTTGAGTGGCGGTGTAGGTATTGGCGGTGTACTAGAACCTTTGCAAGCTGCCCCAGTTATTATTGAGGACAATGCTTTTATCGGCTCCAGATGTATTGTTGTTGAAGGTGTTCGTGTTGGTAAAGAGGCCGTACTTGGTGCCAATGTTGTTCTTACTATGTCAACAAAAATCATTGACGTGACAGGTGATGAACCGGTCGAAACTAAAGGTTATGTACCTGAAAGGAGTGTTGTTATTCCTGGATCGTATACTAAATCATTTCCGGCAGGCGAATATCAAGTACCTTGTGCTCTGATAATTGGTAAGCGAAAAGAAAGTACGGATAAGAAAACTTCTCTGAATGATGCTTTGAGAGAGAATGATGTTGCGGTCTAATACTTAGGCTACAACCTCATCTTTTAAACACTGTTCATCTGGTCGCGCACCACAGAAGCTGCATGATTCACCTTCTTCATTAAACATCGGGTTATTACTTGCACAAGTTCCCTCGAATTTACCCCCTTTTTTGCCCCAAATTTTGATGGCAATTCCAGCGAATCCTAATCCCAATAACCCAACTGCTATAAGTGCTAATTTCATCCCTTTGTTTTTTTTACAAATTTAAGGAGGATTTAGTTTAAACACAAGTGCGTTTGATCACATAAGAATTTAGTGCATAAAAAAACCTCTTTCGCTTTGAGCAAAAGAGGTATGATAATAATTACATTTAACTTCTCTATTCGATTTAAAACGCACCTGCCATTGATCCGAAAATCAAACCGCCTATTAAAAGTAAAACAAATAACGACAAGACTACGATCGCTACAATACCAAGAAACTGGTACTGTTTTGCAAGAAATTCAATGCCTTCGTCTAGTTTCACTTGAGATTCTGACATCAACCCTTGCTTAGAATTTAAGCTAAATTTATAAAGGTATAGACTCGGAACAAAATATAGTAAAGCCATAATAATATATGTCACACCCATTACTGCCAATTGGCTTCCACCAAGATATGAGTTGCTAAAGAGCATAAATAATGCCCCAATAATCATTAAACCACAGCCAATAAAGCCAAGTATTGCAAGGAAATTACCCCATTTAGCAGATTTTAATAGATTGTCTCTCATACTATTTGTTATGACCAAGTCAGAGTCTGAAGCATGGATAGCAGTATCGATAATATCTTCCATAATAATATAGGTTTTAGTTAGTTAGATTTACAATATATATATATCAAAAAAAACCTTCTAATTGAGAAGGTTTTTTTTTATTTTTTTCAAAATTCTTATTTCAAGTGCTTAGCATTCAACCAATACATGATTAAAAAAGCAATTGGAAATACTGCCATTAAGATTGCCATTGAACCAATTAACCCAGCAATTTGAGAAGGTAAAAT
>JAURQI010000096.1 GCA_030836155.1 Crocinitomix sp. | reverse complement strand
GCAGCAGTTTTAGATCTATTTTCTATATCGTTTATTCTAAACTGGTTCGATCAAATACTTTTCGATAAAATCTAATGTTTTTACTCTATTCTCTTCATGAGACATAAAGTCTTTAAACTGAGGATAGATATCCACATGGAAAAGAGAGATAAAAACGTAAGAATCTAAATAGCCTTCTTCTCTCATTTTGTCGGCAAAGTGAAGATGTTCTGGCAAGTCATTTGGATGCGCTTCTAACATCTTGCGAAATGAATACACTTCTAAATAACGATCCTCAAACTCACCATTCTCCTCGATTATACCGTCTTCATTACAATATTTGCTTACATCATCTTTGGCTGCTCTGTAATCGCCCCATAGGAAACTAGTCTCCAACATGTATTGATCTTCATTACCCATATCATTCGGGAAAAAATTACGAAGAACGCGACGCTCATTGAGGTATTTATTTTCTACTTCAAGCACACGTAATAATTTGTATTTTAAATTATGACCTGGATAGACGAGCATAGCATCTAAACACTCTTTTTTAGCGCGGTAAAACAAACCTTGTTCGATCAATGCATCGACGATATAAACGCGTGGTTCAAGGAGGTTAGGTTGCATATCTCTTGCTGTAGAAAAATAAACCAAAGCACTATCGTATTGCTCACTAGCCCAAAAACTATCTCCCAAATAAAGCATCGCTTTAAAATAGGTTGTATCTTCATTAAACGCCTTGCGATAATTCATCGCTGCCATTTCATAGTCTTCTTTCCCAAAATACTCTTCGCCTTCATCATAATAGCTCTGTGCTTTTTCAGAAACAAGTGTATCCGGATTATAATCAACTAAAAATTGTCTCAAATAAACATCTGCAGTGTATGAGGTAGACTCCATAGTCCCTCTTCTACAAACATTAATCAATCGATTTTCGTATAGCCCTAATAGCATTTCTTGAAACGCTTGTGTCAACGAATCACTCTCTTCCTCTGTTCCTCCTTCGACGGTCAGCGTCATTCCGCTAAACATGTTTGTTCCACTCGAATAACGCTCATACTCCATTGCCACTAGTGATTCGTACGCCAATAGTGAAGACCACGATTGAGAGGCCATGTATTTTTCCAGTTTTTCAATCCCTTTATCTTGGCCTTTCTTGTGAAAAACCTTCCAGCATTTTTTTACTTGTTTTTCGTCTTTTGTTAATGACTGCGCCTGAACTGAGCTAGCAGAGATTAAGACTACAGCTAGGATCATCAGAGGTTTTAAATTTCTTGATTGCTTCATTTTTTGTTCCATTCTTGATTTAAAAATTTTACCATCTCTTGGGAAACAGCATTTGAATAAGTTTTTGTTCTAAATGATTGAACCCATATCACTCCTTGAATAGCATTTGTTAGAAACACTTCATCTGCTGATAGCAGATGTTGTGGCGAAATGTTACACTCATAAACTTTGATGCGTTCTCGGAGTGCTAAGTTAATCATTTGCATTCGCATTGTTCCGCCCAAACACCCAGAATCTAGTCTTGGCGTGTAAAGGACACCATTGCTCACCATAAATAGATTAGAACTAGTCGCTTCTATAATTCCTTGTTTTTCATTTAGAATGAGTAAGTCATCCATCCCTAATTCTTTCGCTCGTAAACGCGCCATAATATAAACTAAACAGTTTTTGGTCTTATAATTAGAAAGCAAATTGACAGATTTTGTCATTTCATTATACAAGTCGATTTTTAGACCTTCTTCGTTTAATCGAAATTCATCCAAATCAGCTGGATAGGCTTCTATAAAATAGTCTACTGTATTATCGGAGGGTAAATAGGTTCCACCTTTTGCCCGATCAATCGACAAGCGAATACGTGCTCCACCGGTTATTTCATTTTTCGTCAGTAATGCTTGTATTTCTCGGTCAAAAAAAGTCACCGAAAAAGTTTGCGGCCGAATCATTTTAAGGACTTTCATGCCTTCAAACAAACGATTCAGATGCTGTTCGACATTAATGGGCTGTCCATTCAATACTTTAATTGATTCAAATAAACCATCCCCATATAAATGCGCTCGGTTACCTGCTACAATGGCAAAACCATCAGCTGAAATTAATTCGCCGTTATTGTTTACAAAAAGACTCATGACGTGAATTGTTTGAAAAAGTCTAACAAATAATTATAGTCTACGATCGTCATAAAAATGATTCCAAATACTGCCCCAGCAATGTGAGCGTCATGCGCAATTCCCGTACCACCTCTTCTAGACAGCAGCACTTCGGCAATCAAAATAATGGGACCAAAAATATAAGCCGGAACATAGATCGGTAAAAATATCAATCCTAGTTCAGCTGTAGGGTTTAATAAAATATATCCAAAAACAACAGCCATGACAGCGCCAGAAGCTCCCAACGAGTTATAGTGCATGTTTTCACGGTGTCTGAAAATTGAAATAGTAGAGGTAAATAAAATCGCGCCAACATAAAGACAGCCAAAATATAGATACCCTTCAGCTCCGAAATCAGCTATTAAAGCCGGCTCTAAACTCAATCGACTCACGTAACCAAATTGATGTTCTGTTATTGAAGCACCAAACATATAAAGCACATACATGTTAAAAATCAGGTGCATCCAGTCTGCATGAATAAAGGCATGAGTAAAGCAGCGATACCACTTCTGATAATTGACTACATCATACGGATTAAGCATCAACCTTCTTTTTTCCACCGAATCTTCCATAAATCGGACGGATACCAGAATAGTTATACCTAATAATAAATAAGTGATGTACATTTAATTTATATTTACGTTAAAATCCAAATTGGATGTTAACTTTAAGTTGTAATAAATAATTATGTTCTATCGTGTACTCATATTTGCTTTTTTCGTTACATTGCTGAGCTGTTCAGGTGAGGAACGGGTTTGGACAGAAGCTGAATTAGGTTGGAGCGAAATAATTTCTAACAAGTTCGACTCCACTGAAGCACTTGTATATGAGGGCGATACTTTATTGGCAGGGAAAGAAGTGCTGAACTTTTATAAAGAACAAGGATTTCTGCCCATATGGACATCAAAAAACAACCTCACCACTCCAGGCTCAACCATGTTAAACTTAGTCGATAGCTCTTATGATCATGGTTTTTTACCTGAGATGTTTCACGCAGAACAGATCCATAAAAATTTAGACTCTTCTTTTGCGGATGTTGAAATGCTACTGAGCAATGCCTTCTATCTATTTATTACGCACATACAGGAAGGTTGCATTGATTCTTCTGACTATTCCTATGTCTGGAAAAAAGATTCGATTGATTTTCTTATTGAAGATGAACTTAACCGTGTCGTAAGTGGAGAACCTGTTGACTCGGTGATCATCGGACATGCCCCAGTTTTCTGGGATTATCAGCAATTGCAAAAAGGACTCGCGCGTTTTTTGGATACTTATCAACTGGATACGAATCAATTTATCATACCATCCATAAAAGATGATTCAGCGGCATGCTACGACAAAACGAAAGAAGTATTAATGGCGCATGGCTTCGCAGATTCTTTGGACCTTCAGACAGATTCGATTTTTATTGAGCGCTTAAAGGCATTTCAAAAGATTAATGGATTAAAAGATGATGCTGTTGTTGGAAAATGGACCAGTCGTGCGCTAGAAAAAAGTAATATGGATCGTTTTTATCAAGCCGCTGTTAGCTTAGAAAAATGGCGCTGGAAATCCGCTTATCCAGACCGTTATATCCGTGTCAACATCCCGGAGTACAGCCTCTATTTCTATAATGGTGATACGCTAAAAGCAAAACATCGCGTAATAGTAGGGGCCTATGCGACACAAACTCCAGAATTTCATGCAACTATGAGACGCATGGTGACAAATCCTTTCTGGCATGTCCCCTACTCGATTTCTTCAACAGAAATCTTATATGCTGCAAGAAGGGATACTGCTTATTTTGGAAAAAAGGGGTATAAGCTATTTAAAAGTGGTAATCAAGTTGACCCTACGACCGTTGATTGGTCAAAAATCAAACAATGGAATTTCCCTTATCGGGTAAGGCAAGACGGCGGTTCAGGTAACAGTCTTGGGCGTATTAAATTCTTATTTCCAAACCCTCACTCTGTATTTGTTCATGATACACCAACAAAACGTCTTTTTATGAATGATGTGCGCGCCTATTCGCATGGCTGTGTTCGTTTGCATCAACCGTTTGATCTTGCCAAGGTCATGTTAGAAACAGATCAGCATGAGGTTGTTCGTGATACCCTTGATAGTCTTATAATTCGTGGTACACAACAAGTGCTTGAACTCAATGATCCTTTTGACGTTTTTATTGAATATATCTCAGCAACGGGGGACAGTTCCTCTCATATACGTTTTCATCCGGATGTATATGGCAGAGATGAACGTTACGCGGATTCAACATTCCGAAAAATAGTTACGAATCAATAAAATCAACCGATTAGTCAGCGTATTTATTTGAAGATCGTACCTTAGTATTAGGCAAAATACACGATGAAAACACCAATAGCAAAAACCAAAACATTCGAATTAGAAAAGCACGGAAATGTGCGTATTGATCCTTACTACTGGTTAAGAGATCGAGAAAATCCGGAAGTTATTGATTATGTCAAAGCTGAAAATGACTGGACAGATCATATAATGTCTCCTACAAAAGAATTGCAAAAAGAGCTCTATCAGGAAATGCGAGGAAGGATTAAGGAAGATGATCAATCGGCTCCCTATTTCAAAAATGGCTACTGGTATTATGCGCGTTATGAAGAAGGAAAAGAACATGCCATTTATTGCCGCAAAAAAACGACGATGGATGCCCCAGAATTGATTCTATTGGATGAAAACGAATTGGCTGAAGATTATGATTACTATGAAATAGTCGCCTACAGTGTTACAAGAGACAACCTATGGATGGCATTTACCGAAGACATCACCGGTCGACGCATCTATCGAATTCGCTTCAAAAATTTGATGTCCGGTGAAATTCTTACACATCAGATTGAAGGTTGTGGAAGCGATTTAGCATGGCACAATGATAATCGTCTTTTATACTTTTCAAAAAAAGATGCGGACACACTTCGCCCTTATCTCATTCAGTCTTTTGATCGGACTTCTGGCCTAATTAAAGACGTCTATGAAGAAAAAGACGACACCTATATTGTCAACCTCGATAAATCAGCTGACTTTAAATATATTTTCATCGGTTCACACAGTACATTAACAACTGAATTCCGTTTTAAAACTGCCGATCAAGATGACGATTTCCAAGTCTTTCTTGAACGCAAAATCGGACATGAATATTATCCTGAATCTGCCGGTGACTCGTTTATAATTAAAACAAATTTATCAGCTAAAAACTTTAAACTCGTCCAAACACCCGATCATAAAAATCGTGAATCCGATCATTGGATAATCCTACGCCCTCATGATTCAGCGATATTGTTAGAGGATTTTGAAGTTTTTGAATCGCATATTGCCATTCAAGAGAAGGAAAACGGTTTATCACGAATTTTAATCATGGATCGATCTAGCCAAACCATTAAAACGGTTCCGTTTTCAGAAGAAACTTATATGGTCTTTTTTGGAGAAAATGCCACTTATGAAGCTAAGGCAGTCAGAATCGGTTATAGTTCAATGACCACCCCTACTTCGGTTATTGATATTGATTTTTCTTCATTAGATCAAACATTAATAAAGCAAAAAATAGTGCTTGGTGATTTTGATCCGAACGATTATATCACAGAGCGCACCTGGGCAAAAGGACATGATGGCGTCAAAATTCCGGTATCACTCGTTTACCGCAAATCAACTTTCAAAAAAGAAGGTAAACAGCCCTTACTGCTTTATGCCTATGGATCATATGGAGCGACAATAGATCCATATTTCAGCAGCGCTAGATTGAGCCTTTTGGACAGGGGGTTTGTCTTTGCTATTGCGCATATTCGCGGTGGCGAATATCTGGGAACAAATTGGTATGAATCAGGTAAATTATTATTGAAGAAAAATACCTTCGAAGATTTTATCTCAGCTGCTGAGCACCTAGTAAAAGAAGGTTATGCTGACAAAAATCAAGTATTCGCTATGGGAGGAAGTGCTGGTGGATTATTAATGGGCGCCATTGCTAATATGCGGCCGGATTTATGGAAGGGAATTGTTTCACAAGTTCCTTTCGTGGATGTTGTTACAACCATGCTTGACGACACTATACCTCTGACAACTGGTGAGTATGATGAATGGGGAAATCCAAATCAAAAAGCTTATTATGATTATATGCTTTCCTATTCGCCGTACGATCAATTAGAAGCAAAAGCTTATCCGGCCATGCTTATAACCAGTGGTTTGCATGACTCTCAAGTTCAATATTGGGAACCTACTAAATACGTGGCAAAATTGCGGCAATTAAAAACAGATAATCAGCCTTTATTACTCCGAACAAACATGGATGCAGGTCATGGTGGTGCTGCTGGTCGATTTGAATCATTAAAAGAAGTTGCTGAAGAATATGCATTTATTATTGCTCTTGATTTATTAAAATGAATCGATTGCTCACATATCTTATACTACTCACGACGGCAGTAATGATGGCTTCTTTTGACCATGGAGACGGTGCTATTGAGGATAATGATCATATTGAGGACAGTATCAGAAATATTCTTTACAATCAAAAGTCAAATAAGGTATTAAAAGAAAGCTTTTTAGGAGAACTCTATATCCGAGGTGTGGTCGAACCAGAAGAAGATAGCCTCGTCTTTCAGTTCGACTTTGATTTACATGCATATGACTGCGGAGCTCCGGATTGCTATTATAATCGATTTACTTTCGCTATAAAATGGGATCAGCAAAAAGTCGAATTTCCTGAAGAGATTTTGGTAACAGATGCGCAAGATGGATGTATTCCAGGAAAAACATCTAAAAGCCGGTTTAAGAAATTAGAATCAAATAAAACAAATATCCTCTATTACTCATCAAGTGCCAAACAACATTTGGTAATAGGGAGCGAAGCATCAAAAGTTAGCTATATGATGTGCTTTGACGGCACCGCTATTGATGATATCCGTTTAAATAATCTTATAAAACTGACTCAGAACCCTGTTGAAGAAGAAAATGCGCCTTGGCGAAGCACGCAGATTGAAACCATAGAATACCAATTGTTTCTGACAGAATAAGGTTCCTAATTGCAGTCCGCTGCATATAGATTTAAATAGTCCAAAATAATTTTTAGTGCCTCCTGGCTCAATTTGTTTTTATCGTAAGTCTTTGCTACCAAAAATTCTTGCCCGATTTGATAGACATAACACCAATCTGTATCAAAAGACACTTGGCATGCTACAAGCGCAAAAACACTTGCGTGCGCCATACTATTTGGTTCTCGAACAAAAGAAAAGTAAGCCGCTTTGCTCGCTAACTTTGGGGTGAAATAATCACCGAGTGCCTGCAGATAAGCCCAGCACATTAAATCATCCGCAGTTAATCGATTGGT
>JAURQI010000007.1 GCA_030836155.1 Crocinitomix sp. | reverse complement strand
TTCCATGTGGATATCTATCCTCAGTTTAAAGACTTTATGTCTCATGAAGAGAATAGAGTAAAAACATTAGATTTTATCGAAAAGTATTTGATCGAACCAGTTTAGAATAAACGATATAGAAAATAGATCTAAAACTGCTGCTTACTCTTGTAATCGGCAGTTTTTTTTGTTTTAATTGAGAGCAGGATCTTTCGGGAAATGAGCAAATGCCTTGTATTTCCCACCTTGACGACGCATATAATCAGCCCAAAGTGTTTCGTGGCTGGTGCTCATTATTTCTTTTTCAGCTTCAATATCTGCCACTAACCAAGCGTTTCTTTTTAATTCACCCTCTAGCTGTTTTTCAACCCATCCTGAATATCCCAAAAAGAATCTGATTTCACCTTCCTTTATCGCTTCTTCGAAAAGCATGGCCTTTAATTGATCAAAGTCTCCGCCAGCATAGATGTTTCCGGTGATGTGTACGGCATTTTTTAGCTTATCACCAAGCGTGTGGATATAATAAAGATTCTTCGAGTTAACAGGACCACCAAGGCCTATTCGAGGTTCAAAGACCATTTCATCTGCCATTGGAAAACCTTCAAAACTGGAAAGTTTTATGTCTAAATAATTATTGAGTACAAAACCAAAGGTACCTTCATGATTATGTTCACAAAGCAATACGACCGAACGATTGAAATAAGAACTGTCCTCAAAAGGCTCAGTTACAAGCAGTCTACCTTTTGTAGGTTCTAATGTATTGTACACATTCAAATCAATCATCCTTACAAAGATAAGCCTAAATCTTATAACGAGGAAATAATCTCGGTTTCGGAACATTTTTTTAACATGACTTCAAGCTTAATTTTGATTTCATGTGGATATTTAATTTTTTTGATGACCTTTGTACTTAGATGTCAAAACTAGAGATCAAAAATAAAAAAGCAGGATTTCAATACGAGTTATTGGATGATTTTGTTGCTGGAATTGTTTTAACCGGCACCGAGATGAAGTCTATCCGAAATGGAAAGGCGAGCATCATGGAAGCTTTTTGCGTTGTTCGAAATGGGGAGATGTTTATTCGTAATATGTATATCGCTGAATATGAAAATGGGAGTTATAACAACCATAATCCAAGGCGTGATCGTAAGTTACTCCTAAACAGAGTTGAAATTCGCAAAGTTGAGAAGAAGCTAAAGGATAAAGGGTTAACGATTATTCCATCCAAGCTATTTGTCAATGAAAAGAATTTAGCGAAAGTCAGAATTCATGTCGCTAGAGGTAAAAAATTACACGACAAGCGTCATGACCTCAAAGAAAAGGCTACAAAGCGCGAAATGAATCGCGCCATGAAGCATTAATCACTTTAGTGCATTACACTCAATTTCTTCGTCAGTTTTCCGTCGTTCGTTGATAACGTAACGAAATAGATACCGTTTGCTAAATCATGTGTATCAAAAGCAAATGTCTGATGTGAATCTGTCGTTGATGCAACCGTTAAATTGCGAATGATTTTTCCAGTGAAGTCTGTGATAACTAATTGTCCTGTGTTAACCGATGCCGGTAAAGCGTAGACCACCTTTGCTTGCTGGTTAGCAGGATTCGGATAAACAGTTAATTCCGTTTTTGTCGTAGTCAATTCTGTATCGTAAATACTTAAGACACCATCTTTTGCGTACATCGATTGATAAACTTCTCGGGTTGAACTTCTTTGTAACCATACCACGACGCCTAAATCAGAAAATTCTTCCACAGAATGCTCAACAGCGTGATTAACCGGATCGTCAGCATTAGGAGGGAGTACATAGTCTCCATTAAAAGTGTATGACATTTCAAATTCTTTTACTTCGTCAGCATCCATACCTCCTACATATGTTCCACCAGAAGAAGGAAGCATTTTTTTCATTACATGCTCAAATTCAGTTTCGCCATTAGACTTGATATTTCCAGTCGTTTTTTTCTCAAAAATGGCACAGTGTAAGAATAAACCTCCCGAACTTGCAAGTTCTTCAAGCGCTGTAACACTTATTTGGACGTCAACTGTTTGACTTGCCTCGTCGATTTGGAAATAAGAATCCAATTCAACAACTGCCGGAATAGCATAAGCCGCATCCATATCTGTCTGAGACAAACCTGTTGGACTAGCGTCAAAACCGCCATCTAAGAATAAACGAGGTACAGATGAAACAGCGTAAAAACTTCTGCGGTTTCCTCCTTCATTGGTGTAGTATGGATCACCCGTTCCTGGCCAGCTCATTTGATATTTTAATGAGGTGAACTTCCCTTCGTTTTCAGGTTGATCCAATAAACCTTCTAAATGCTCATTTCCCGGTTTACAAGGAGGGCATGTTGACGATGTAAATGTTTCATAAAGCGGCGTGCGCTGAACAGTTTGACCAAAAGAAAATGCTGATATAACGAGTCCAGTTGTCAGAAGTAGAAGTTTACTTTTCATCTTATTCGATTTTTATTTACCAAAAAGATAGTGATTTTGAGGAGATTATAAAGCGATTTAACTAATTGGTTTGGTCGATTATTGTATTCCAAATAATGGCTGCAGAGCGATCCCAGGTGAAATTCTTGGCACGTTCTCTTCCAGACTCAATGAGTTTATTGCGTAAATCCTCATCCGTGGCAATTCGAATGAGTCCGTCTTTGATGGAGGCAATATCGAAAGGATCAACATAAATAGCAGCGTCTCCACCAACTTCTGGTAAGGAGGTGAGGTTGCCTGCCAAAATTGGTGTTTCAGCTCTCATTGCTTCCACCATTGGTATCCCAAATCCCTCGAAATACGAAACAAAGGTTAATGCCAATGCACTCCCCATTAATAAGGTAAGTTGATTAAAATCAACATGACCAGAGAAATGAACAGCTGATTTATGAGTCAATTTATCTAATGTTTCATATGGCCCGCTTCCTTTAAACAGGGGAGCTCCTACGATTAAAAGCTTTACCTCACTGTCGGTTTCCGTTTTAAAAGTATCAAAGGCCAATAAAAGGCGGTTAATATTTTTCCGTGGATGTAATGCGCCTACGCAAATAAAATAAGGTTTCCCACCGGTGTATTCTTTCCTGATTTGCTCGCGCACAGCAGGATTGATAGGTGCGAACTTTTCGCTTCCGCCATTGTGGGCAACAGTGATTTTTTTGGGCTCTACACCATAAGTATCTACTATATCCTGCTTGGAGTATTCAGAAACTGTAAGCAAATGCTTCGCTTTTTTTGCAAAGAGCGGAAAATAGCGCTGCAAATATTCGCGTGCGGGTTTAGGCAAATCTTCTGGGTAATGTTCAAAGTTTAAATCATGAATAACACCAATTTGTGGCACATTGGTGCGCAAGGATAGGTACCCATCAGGAGAGAAGAATACATCTGCTTTGTGCTTTTTTAATGCGCGGGTGATACTATAATTAAACCAAATTTTAAAGAGAATAGGG
>JAURQI010000095.1 GCA_030836155.1 Crocinitomix sp. | reverse complement strand
CTTTGGGGGCTCTTCTTCAAAATGAAGGAGACCTGAACGGAGCAATTGCGTCGTATAACAAATCTTTAGCCATTGATCCGAATTATTTTGATCCCATTTATAATCTCGGGGCGCTATATTAGATGAAACTAAAATCATTAATTCTTTTTGTAGCCATGACGGCGCTTTTAAGTTCAAGATACGTCTTGGCTGTTGTAAAATGTTTCATTGCTTTTTTTCCTCCTCTTCTATTTTTATGGGATTAACAAGACCACTGGCTTCGTTATTGATGTCAGCACCAAGGTTATAATGATTAAATCAGCACTTCCGTCTTCTAATCTTCTAATCAATATCTACAATGCAAGTGGGAAACTTGTGCACAGCGGATTTGGAAATAAAACAGATTTAGGATATCAACTATCAATAAGTAATTTCGCTGCTGGGGTTTATCAAATAGAACTCAATAATGGCAATAGCAGCGTCGTAAAACAGCTGGTTATAGAATAAGTAAACCGCTCATAGTCGGATATTTTGCGTTTGTCATTTACCCATCTTCTCAGCTAAGTTTTAATATTATAATTCCTAAATTTGAGAACCAAGCCTTATAAAGTGTCTTGAACATCGAAAATACTGTGGTTTAGGCCATTTTTGAAAATAAACAAACGATAAATTGATTATGAAAAAAATCTTCCTCCTTTTATTAATAGGAATTGCCACAACGGCAGCTTTTGCACAGAAAAAAGATAAAACAACAGATGATAAAGGTCTAACTGCTGGAACCGTTTCAGGTTTGAAATGGCGAAATATTGGTCCTGCATTAACTGCTGGTCGAATCGCAGATATGGCCGTTAATCCCAACAATCCGAATGAATTTTATTTAGCTATTGCTTCTGGAGGCGTTTTTAAGACGACCAACCACGGAACAACATTTAATCCCATTTTCGATGGTGAAGGATCTTATTCCATAGGATGTATAACCATTGATCCCAATCAGACATCAACGGTTTGGGTTGGTTCTGGAGAGAATAATAATCAACGTTCTGTTGCTTATGGCGATGGTGTTTATAAATCAGAAGATGGGGGGAAATCATGGAAGAATATGGGCTTGAAAAATTCAGAACATATTTCTAAAATTATTGTAGATCCCCGGAATTCAGACGTAGTTTATGTGGCAGCTTATGGGCCACTGTGGTCAGCTGGTGGCGATCGTGGCATTTATAAAACGACAGACGGTGGCGATAATTGGGAACTGATTCATTCTGTTTCTGAAAACACAGGGGCAGCTGATTTAGTAATGGATCCTTCAAATCCGGACATCATGTATGCAGCATTTCACCAAAGAAGAAGACATGTATTTACTTATGTGGGTGGTGGCGAAGAATCGGCTGTATTGAAAACAACAGATGGTGGTAAAACATGGAAAGAATTGAAGTCAGGTTTACCTTCGGGTAAAATGGGGCGAGTTGGATTAGCAATTTCTCCAGCCGATCCGAATTATGTATATGCAATCGTTGAAGCTGAAGGAGATTCTTATGGATTCTACCGTTCAACGGATAAAGGAGCGAGCTGGGAAAAAAGAAGCGGTTATAAAACCAGTGGTAATTATTACCAAGAGATTTATTGTGACCCATACAATCGTGATAAAGTGTTCAGTATGAGTACTTGGTTGCATCATACCACTGATGGAGGTAAAAACTTTCAACAGACAGGTGAGGCCAGTAAGCATGTTGATAATCATTGTATTTGGATTAATCCTGAAAATACGGATCACTGGTTGGTGGGGTGTGACGGAGGTTTATATGAAACCTATGATCATGCGCAGACTTGGGAATATTTTCAAAATTTACCGATTACACAATTTTATAAGGTAAGTGTAGATAATGACAAACCATTCTATAATGTCTACGGTGGAACACAAGATAACAACTCTTTAGGAGGACCGTCAGCGACGATTAATAATGCAGGCATTTTGAATTCTGATTGGTATATCACCAACGGTGGTGATGGTTTCGAATCTCAAGTAGATCCAACTGATCCAAATATTGTATATGCACAAGCACAATATGGTTGGTTGGTAAGATACGATCGTCAAAGTGGAGAAAAAATTGGGATCCAGCCCATGCCGGGTAAAGGAGAGGATGCGTATCGATGGAATTGGGATGCTCCCTTGGTTATTTCAAACCACGATAATAAGACCCTTTATTTTGCCGCCAACAAAGTCTTTAAAAGTACAGATCGCGGAAATACGTGGGAAACCATCTCTCCAGATTTAACAAGGCAATTAGATCGTAACCTATTAAAAGTAATGGGTAAGGTTCAGTCTCCAGATGTAGTGATGAAAAATAAATCCACAACCATCTATGGAAATATTGTGGCAATGGATGAGTCTCCTAAAGATTCAAAAACATTGTATATCGGAACAGATGATGGATTAGTTCAAGTGACTACCGATGGCGGAGGATCTTGGAATAAAAAAGACAATTTCCCGGGTGTTCCAAGTCAAACCTATGTTAACATGTTGGTTGCTTCGCAGCACCAAGCGGGAACGGTATATGCTGTATTTAATAACCATAAAAGAGGTGATTTTAAACCTTATTTATTAAAGAGTACAGATAAGGGAAATACGTGGACGAATATAGCGGGTAATCTACCAGAACGCGGAAGCGTATATGCGATTGCTGAAGATCATGTTAATCCGAATTTATTATTTGCAGGAACAGAATTTGGCGTTTTCTTCACACTGGACGGTGGTTCAAATTGGGTTGAGTTATCGGCAGGTTTACCAACGATTGGAGTTAGGGATATAGCTGTACAGCGTCGTGAAAATGACTTGGTCATTGCCTCGTTTGGTCGTGGTTTTTATGTTCTTGACAATTATGCTCCCTTACGCGAAATGAGGGCTGATTTGCTTGAGAATGAAGCCCATTTATTTGATGTAAAAAAGGCTTTATTGTATGTTCAGTCAAGTCCGCTAGGTCTGAGAGGAACAGGATCACAAGGCGCGCAGCATTATGCTGCCAAGAACCCGGCTTTTGGTGCAACATTTACCTATTACTTAAAAGAATCTCCTAAAAGTCCGAAGCAAAAGCGACAAGCTGCTGAGAATAAAACAAATGAAAATGGAGAGGATATTGATTATCCAAGCTATAACGATTTTGTAAAAGAGGATACTTATGAGGATGCCTATTTACTCTTTGTTATTAAGGATATGGACGGCAACGAAGTCCGTAAAATTAAAAGAGGAGCAAGTGCTGGGGTTAACCGTGTAACTTGGAATTTACGTTATCCAGCAACAACACCGATTCAAAAGAATCAAGGCAAAGTGGGGCGTTACAGCAATCCAAATGAAGGACCATTGGTATTACCTGGCAAGTACACTGTTGAAATGTATCTTAGTGATAACGGAGCGTTCAAGAAAGTGACCGAAGCAGAAACGTTTGAAGTAGAAGCACTGGAGAACTCATCACTCGCGCGTCAAACAAGCGAAAGTTTAGCATTCAAAAAAGAATTGTCTGAATTGCGCAGAAGAATGCGTGGAACAGGAAATCAGGTTGGTGAATTGAATGATCGTTTGGCGCATATCGAAGCTGCAATACAACAATATCCAGATGCGGACATTGCTTGGATGGGAGAAGTTAAAGCTTTGGAAAAACTATCGCATGACATTCAAATTGCCATGTGGGGAGATTATCATAAATCGAACAGAGACGTGGAAGCTTTGCCTGGTGCTGCTGGACGAATTGAGACAGTTGTTTATCAATGTTGGTATTCAACCTCAAATGTGACATCAACTCAGCGCGAGCAGTTTGATTTAGGCAAAGTTGAATACGCACAGATTCGCAAAAAAGTTGATGATCTGAAAATGCGTATCGAAGAACTCGAAAAGAAAATGAGTTTAAAAGGTGTGCCTTATACGCCGAATCGTCCGGATTGGAAGAGGGATTAAAGTCTTTAAGCTATTTTTAAAAAAAAGGAACCTGACTTGTTGGGTTCCTTTTTTTGAGCTAAATATTGAAAAAAATGCAATAGTCTTTTTTTTGTAAAGACATTATCGTAATATTGCAATATATAATTATGGGTGTAACAAAAACAGATCTCTTTACGGCAGAACAAAATGGCTTTGCACAGATGGGAAAAATTTTTTCTCATCCTGCGCGGATAGCTATTCTGCAGCATTTGGTTAAAGCCAATGCCTGTATTAATTCTGATTTGGTACAAGAATTAGGCTTAGCGCAAGCAACCATCAGTCAGCATTTAAGAGAGTTAAAGTCTATTGGTATTATTCAAGGAACAGTTGAAGGCGCATCAATGAGCTATTGCATTAATCCTGATAAATGGAAAGAAATCAAAGCAATGTTTGATCAGTTTTTTGATACACACCCGTGTTGTGGAGCAGGTGAGTGCTGCTAAAAAAAATTGAAAACAACTGTCGTAATATTGCAATATTTAAAAAGATCAAAATGAAACTAAACGAATTTAAAAAAGCATTAGAAGGAAAATCGACAATACGATTTGAATTACCTGACGGAAACTTGGTTCCAGCTCACTTTCACGTGACGGAGGTTGGTCGCATCACCAAAGATTTCATTGATTGTGGTGGAACATTAAGACAAGAGAAGGTGGTCAATTTCCAATTATGGGAGGCAAACGATTATGATCATCGTTTACATCCGGAGAAATTACTTTCAATTATTGAATTATCTGAGGATAAACTCGGTTTAACCAATGAAGAGATAGAAGTTGAATACCAGGGAACGACGATTGGAAAATATGGATTGAATACGGATGGAGATACCTTCTTTTTAACGTCTCGGATGACCGATTGCTTAGCAAAAGACAATTGCGGAATTCCTGTCGAGAAACTAAAAAAGCCACTTGCAGTACTTAGTTCTAAAAATGAAAACGCATGCACACCGGGATCTGGTTGCTGCTAAAATTAAGTTCATGTTTAAAGATTTAGAAAAGAAAATTTCGAAACTTCGCTTTGGAAGTATTGATGACAAACGAAAGAATAAGCTACAGCCCTTGATTGATTATATTCAAGAGAAAGTCAATCGAGACGAAGCGATTCAACTCCATTTCATTTGTACACACAACTCAAGAAGAAGTCAATTTGGACAAGTTTGGGCAAAAGTTGCGGCGGGTCATTTTAATATTGAAATTGATTCTTACAGCGGTGGAGTAGAGGTGACGGCCTGCAATGAGCGGACAATTAATTCTTTAATTCGGTATGGATTTACCATTTTGAAACAAGGGAATAATAACCCTAAGTACATGGTGAATTGGGGTACTGGTAATCTTATCACTTTATTTTCAAAATTAGTAGACGATGATTCAAACCCCGAAGAAAATTTTGCCGCAATTATGACGTGCTCTCATGCAGATGAAAACTGTCCTGTTGTTTTTGGTAGCGAAAAAAGGATTTCGATTACCTATGAAGATCCGGGCGTCGGAGACGGAACAGACGATGAAGAAAGAACATACGATCAGCGGTCGGAGGAAATAGCAACTGACCTATTTTATGTATTCTCTAAAATCAAGAAATAATGAGTGATCAGCCTCAAATTGGATTTTTTGAAAAGTATCTCACAATCTGGGTGGCGTTGTGTATAATAGTCGGAATTGGGGCGGGTTATTTGGTAGGAGACGACATTACTGTTCTTAGTGATTGGAACATTGAAACCGTTAATGTGCCGGTATCTATTCTAGTCTGGTTGATGATTTATCCCATGATGGTTCAGATTGACTTTTCATCCTTAAAATACGTTTCTCGAAACTGGAGAGGATTAGGTTTAACAGTGGTCGTAAACTGGCTGATAAAGCCCTTTACAATGGCGATTTTCGCCTATTTCTTTTTCTATTATCTCTATGAGGCTTGGATTACACCTGAGGATGCCGAGCAATATTTGGCGGGTGCCATCTTATTAGGAGCTGCACCGTGCACAGCCATGGTATTTGTTTGGTCTTACCTTACCAAAGGTGACGCTAATTATACATTGGTTCAAGTATCCGTCAATGACCTCATATTGTTGGTTGCATTTGTACCGATAGTTGGCTTATTGTTTTCTTGGTTTGATATTAGTTTTCTAAATGGTAATGGTGAAGTCATTGGTATTCCGTACAAAACTCTGATTACTTCTGTAATTGTATTTGTTGTGATTCCTTTGCTAGCAGGTTACCTATCTAACCGTTTGTTGATTAGAAATAAAGGAAAAGAATGGTTTGAAAATAAGTTCTTAAAACGTTTGAAGCCGATTTCAATCTTTGCGCTTTTATTGACACTGGTACTCATCTTTGCATTTCAAGGTCAAACTATTTTAGAAAATCCATTGGCCATTCTATTGATTGCAATACCGCTTACCTTACAGACCTATTTCATCTTTTTTATTAGTTGGTTTGCGGGTAAATTTTTGAAATTGGAGCATAATGTTTGCGCTCCTTCTTCAATGATTGGGGCGAGTAATTTTTTTGAATTGGCGGTAGCCGTAGCGATATCTATATTTGGATTAAATTCTGGTGCTTCTCTGGCGACTGTAGTTGGAGTGCTGATCGAAGTACCGGTGATGTTATCCTTAGTAGCTATTGCTAACAAATGGAAGTATTGAAACTAAGACTTACTGATTGTTTGTCTTCAATTGGGCAGCGATAAATGCGGTTGTCCAAGCAGCTTGGAAGTTATATCCACCTGTAATTCCATCAACATCCATAACTTCTCCTGCGAAATACAGATTGGGACATGCTTTACTCTCCATTGTTTTAAAATCAATACTGTCTAGGCTAACTCCACCGCAAGTCACAAACTCTTCTTTAAAAGTTGTTTTTCCATTCACACGATAAACATCTTGTGTCAGTAGTTGAACTATCTTATTGATTCCTTTTTTACCAATCTCTGTCCATTTTCGGGTTGGATCGAGTCCTCCTTTGATGATTAGAAACTGCCATAACCGATCGGGGATAAAATAAGGGCGGATGGATGCGACTTGTTTTTGACCGTGCTCTTGTATGATTTTCGTTAATTCCTCTTCTACAATTGCGTTATTGCGAATATTCAGCCAGTTTACAAGGACATTAAAACGGTAATCCGTTTCGCTCAGAATACGAGCGCCAAATGCTGATAGCTTTAGAATAGAAGGTCCACTCATGCCCCAATGGGTGATCAGTAAAGGTCCGTCAGATATTAATTTTGTGCCTTCAATTTTTGTGATTGTCTCGGGAACAACAATTCCCATCAATTCAGTCACTGCCTCTTCAGGCATATTAAACGTAAATAGAGAAGGTACAGGATCTTCAATTTTATGACCAAGATCCATTAACCACTCTAAACCAGACTTTTTTGGCGATCCCCCAGTGGCGACAATTACTTTGTCAAACCGGGCACTACCTTCCTTAAAATGAATTTTAATCGACTGATCGTCCTGCGGTTCGATGAACTCAATTCCTTTCTGAATGATAATTTCTACTCCTAATCGTTTAGCTTCAGAGAGGAAACAATCAATAATGGATTGAGAGTTTTGAGAAATCGGAAAAACGCAATTATCCTCTTGGGTTACCAATGGAACGCCCCTTTCTTCAAACCAGTTCATGGTGTCTCTGTTGTGAAAATGTCCAAAGGCCTTCCGCAACTTTTTCTCTCCTCTTGGATAACCTTTTGATAAATCAGATATGGAGCCACACCCGTTGGTAACATTACAACGTCCACCTCCAGAAATTTTGACTTTTGCCAATATTTTTTTCGATTTCTCAAAAATGGTCACTTGTGCCTTGGGGTAATTCTCCTTGACATGAATAGCGGCAAAAAATCCTGCGGCTCCACCACCTATAATTGCAACTCTCATTTTATTGACTCCTTTCTCAAAATAGACAATCGTGGTAAATATAAAAAACCGGTCGAATCCAAAGTTAACAAAAGGTATTAAGTTTTGGGTTAAATAAAAAAAACCG
>JAURQI010000094.1 GCA_030836155.1 Crocinitomix sp. | reverse complement strand
ATTAGTGAAAGAATACGAGCGGTGCATACCTTACAACGTTTTGTGATGATGTCACGCACACTATTACCCAAGTTTACGGAGTTAATAGCGAAGAATAAACGATCAAACGACGAAGAACGTAAAGTTCAACGCATTCGTGATGTGTACGAATCATTCGAAGCCAAACCAGAAATCTCGGAACTTTTGGTGAACTCCAATATTTTTCAATTAATCAAAGACGTCTATAAAACCTGCGTTTTATCAGAAGGGCATACACCCCAATCGTTTTACACCTATGACGTTTTTCTCGAAGAATCAGATCGGCTGATTGATGATTGGAATCGTCAGATTTTGAATTAGCTCATTGAACGCTTTGTTCCATTCCTCAACAAATTTCCGTAGTTTGTTGACTGATAGTAAAATGTCAATTATAGCCGATTACATTTACATCAATTAAGTAAACAATTTAAATGCTAAAAGATAAATAAAATCAATCATTGATTTAATCATTAACATCGGAGGTAGAACAAGAGGATAGCGTAAACTTTTTGATTCAATCCAAAAAACTACAATCGGTTTCGAAGTAATTCGTTACCGATTTTTTTTGTGTCATTTTGTAATGTTTTTTAGACCATATCGACTGATCAAAGAACAATTAATAGGTCAAGCCATTTAAAACGAATGTATGGTTCGAGCGGTCAATCACTATTTAAACAATAACGTTATATCTATAATTTGATGTTCCATTAAAGAAGATTAACTTTGAAACAGAAAAGCAGACTTTTGCATAAATAGTTATAAAGTTTGCCATTCATTTGAAGATTGCGCATTAAAAATGGTCTTATAAAATGATTATGAAAAAACGATTATACACTGCAATCCTTCTCCTATTTATACTTGCTCCACAAAAAGGAAATAGTCAAATCAATCAAGATCAAGTAGGAGCTTGGTACATGTATTTTTTCAATACAACTTTTAAAGAGAGTCCTTGGGGCTTTCAGGGCGATATTCAATACCGTAATTGGAATTTAGGAGGTGATCTTGAGCAACTCTTATTGCGAGGAGGATTAACTTATACACCAAAGAATGCGAATGTCAAATTTACCCTTGGCTACGGTAATGTAACAACGGGTGCCTTCGGTGCTGATAAATCAACAACAACTGAAAGTCGGGTGTATCAAGAGGCCTTGTTCCCGGTCAATTTCGGGAAAAGATTCTTTACGAATCACCGTTTTCGATATGAGCAGCGTTTTGTCCAAAATCAAGATTTCAGAACGCGTTATCGTTATAACTTCTTCCTAAACATTGCTCTCAATAAACCAGATATGGAAGCCAAGACCATTTATTTGGCTTTATACAATGAAATATTTATCAATGGTCAACGGAATATTGGCGATGGAAATACCGTAGAGATTTTTGATCGAAACCGGTTTTATGTTGCTACAGGTTATGTGATTAAAAAAGGTTTTAAAGTTCAATTAGGAATCATGAACCAAACAACAAACAACTGGGGCAAGAGCCAATTACAACTTAGCTTGCATCATTCATTCTAAAGCAACTTGTGCTTCAATCAGATGGATTAGTTCCTAAAAATCGTTAAACCTATCGCTAAATTTTCTCCGTTAATAACTTTGAAGCATTGCGCGAAAGATGATCGGTATATTAAAACTCAATCATGTCATCGGGAACAGAATTTTTCATTTCAACAGGGGCAATTTTACTGATTGCCGTTTTTCTGCATCACTTGGTTTTCAAAAAAGAAAAACAAAATAAAAAGTAATTTCCCGTTATTTGGGATAACCTCAAGCAATCTATTCAATACAACGATATCATATCAACCAATCAGTATGGGAAAGAATTGATTTATAACAAACGCTGCAGTAAAAGGCATATCGATGAATTAAAATCAGATTTGGATCGTGTTTTTGGAGACCATGAAGAACTATCAGAGCTTCGTAATTTGATTTTTAATAAAGAGCTGAACTGGAATAGGAGAGATGGCATATTCTAATTACATTTGAAGACATAACCGTCCCACACCATTTTTAAATTGATCCATTAGTTGCACGAATGGATAACGTGTTTGTTGTGTTGAATGACCCATACTTTATTCAATGCCGCAAGCATCAAAAAAAGGCGTAATGAATGATTTTTTTGTGGCTATTTTAATAGGTCTTATTGCTGGTCTAATTGACGCTATCCCGATGATTATTCAAAAGCTAGATAAATACGATACCGTTTCTGCTTTTGTACATTGTTTTGCTCTGGGACTAATTATCCCATTTGTTGATTAGGGCATACCATCATGGATGACAGGAATTTTAATCGCAGTATTGACATCCATTCCAATTATGATCATTGTTTATCCTAAAGACAAGAAGGCAATCTTTCCAATAGTATTGTTTTCATTGATACTTGGAGCAGGAATAGGAATTTCAGGGCAAATGTTTATAGGATAGCGAATACTTCTGCTTCTTTGCCATTGTACTCCTCTGATAGGTGAAAGACCCATCCGAATTTCGGGGTTTACAAGACCGTAGAAGCAAATAAATAGCAAAGGTTTATAACTCTATCTCTCGTCACAACTTCCTATGCTACCGCACAGCAAAACGAATAGCTTAGAATCACCTCCTTACTTCTTCTTCCTCTTCAAAAAGAATAAAAACGTCATACCACTCATGGCTGCAATAATCATGATCATAATCACCATCATATTATCACCTTCATCGTTATCAATAACACCTTCATTGTATTGAATCGACTCTATAGGTTTCACAGTGTCTTCAATAAGTCCTAATGTCAAAACAGGCTCAGCAGGCATGCCTAAATCAACCATAGTCAATAAGCCTTCTGGATCGATATCATGGTCAGACCAATCAATATCAAAAGGAGGATCATTAATATCGTCCATAATCGAAGTATAACGAACACCGCTGATTATGATATTTTCTCCTTCACGTATTCCTTGACCATGCGGGATATCGACATTTTTATGTTCCGAGCGTAAAGACAACGTTCGACTAATTTTAGGTTGTGTTAAGGCACTGTTGGCGCCAAAGTACTTTTCAGCGATGGTATAAAACGCTTTGGCCAATTCAAATGACTTATTATTGACATAACAATCCCCTAAATCAATCATTAAGGAAGCCATGATGGCATTGGGACCAGGTGAAAAAGGAAAACGTTCTCGGACTTGAATCTCGAGTTGACGCATCACGGCCGTGTCATTCTCTTGTGCTTCAGAAAGTTCTAAAACACTATGATTATCCAGGTATAAAGAATCGTTGAGTAGGTTTTTCTTCGTTTCTAAAACTGCGACATGAACCCACTCGCTGCCGCCGTGCGCATTGGCATTTAGCTCCATTCCCAATTCAATATATTTTAAGGCACTATCCAACTCACCAACTAATTCATAAGCTGTTCCCAGATTAGACGCATAGGTATATTCGTTCGGGTTATTTTCTTGAAGATTCCTCAAAATTGTCAGTGACTCGTCGACTTTCCCCACTTTCATTAAAAGAACGGCATAGTCTGATAAATGACGGGGATCTTTTGTCTCTTGGATTTTTTTATAAATCTTAGGCAAATTTCGGTTGACTAATTGATGGTTGAAATTTTTATTAAAGCCAATAAATCCCTCTAAACCGATCTCATGTGTATGTCCATGTTTGTCTATGGTGTGAAACATATTTAAGCAGCCGTATCCGATTGTAGTCGAAGTGATCAAGATCAGACTAAGAAAAAAGATTTTGGACGATTTCATAGGTTCGTTTTTGGTTAAGTTAAACAGTTTTGGGGAATAGATCTAAGAGAAAAGACGAAAGATTTAGGGTCTGTCTGTCCAGCCTTGCCCTGAAAATGCTGTTTTGGCTGTGATGAGGCTGGTGAAATAGACAACGGTGATGACGCATTACTTTTATTATAAATAAGACCTTTTCTATCATGTATAACACCGAAAATACATAAAAGTAACAGACGAGGAGGTTACCTTTTATTTGATGATACATTAGTTTATAAACAACAACTTTACTTTATGTCACAGATACGTATAACACTCACACTTATCCTAATCTTTATGTTCCTGCCCCTATACGGTATAGCTGAAGAAGGAACACCAGAAAATACAATCCAAATAGACCAGTACAAGAACGCACAGGAACAAACGATTCGAATAGAAGTTCCTTTTGCTCGGTCATTAACTAAATCGAAAATTCGATCCATACAGAACGAATTAAAAAAACTAGAAGGACAGGAAATTTTTCATGTGGATTTGGTCTATACAGCATTTAGAAAAGCACCTGATTTTGATCAGCAAAAACTCAATGAAGATCGTATGGCCCGCTTGCGACAATGGATTCCGGCTGTTGCAAATGCTAATCCTGACTGGACAGCTTATGAGCAAACTGGGGCGAAGGATCGAAATACGGCTAAATCCTTTTTCCATGGTTTTGTTATTCATTATGGTGCACCCATTGATCGGGATCATTTTTCATCTCATGTAAATGGTATCGAAAAGTCATATACCACCATTACGATTGATAATGGGAACGGAGGGTCTATAAAAAATGCTGCTGGTACATATATTAATATACCTGTTCATGCTGTCAGAAACCAAAATAATGAATTGGTTGAAGGATCCTATCAAATTCATTATAGAGAATACAGAAACGCGGCGGAAATGGCCTTATCTGGTATTCCGATGTTTTATAACGAAGGTGGAGTGGATGAAGTCTTTAATTCCGTGGGTATGTTTGAAATTCGCGCAACGCAAAATGATGAAAACTTGATTTTAGGTAAGGAAATAGAAATAAGTTTTCAAACAACGGAAATATTACCCCATGTTTCCTTCTTTAAAATGGATGATGCCACGGGTGAATGGACCAAAGAGCATGCTATAGTATTTGGTGAAATGCAGAGTAATCTTGTTTTCAGAAAGGATAATGGTGCTAGTAAGTATAAAGTAACTAGGGAGGGCGCAGTGCAATCCGGTCATGAAATCAAAGTAAGTAACCATCGTCCGCCTGAAGCTGCTATAGATCAGGGTGGTTTTCAAGGATATTCATTTATTCGCAGGGGAATGGTAATTAACAAAGATGAAGTCTATTGTTTACTTAATCGAAAATCTTATGAAGCTTTTGAAAGTCTGATTGTATCGGCAGATTCTATAAGCAAAATGGCGCTTTCAATAGACAAAGATTTAAGAGGAATACTCGTTCCGCGATTAAAGGCTAAAGCTTTTGTTGAGGCAATCACTGGAGTACCACTTTCAGAATTGGAAATAGAGCGTGATGGGCAGGTAACTATATACAGCTTGGCTGCTCCGGATGTTGTGGTTGAATCGCTCAATCTCGTTGGTGATGAACCTATTCCCCATACACCTGGTTTGGTTCAAGGATTGCAGGTACGTGGATTTGGCGTATACAATTGCGATCAAACATTGAGAATAGAGGAGCCAATTGCTCTTCAACCTACCTATCACGATAAGGAGGATGGGTCAGTTTTAAAGGGTTTATATGTTGCTTGTGTTATCGACTTAGGTTTGAATGCTTCATTAACATATCACCCCAATCACCTCGTGTGCAATAAAAAAGGTAATTCAAAAGCACTCGTATTTACCAATGACAAAGAAATCTATTTGGTGCAAACATCAGCTTTCAAAAAAGAGCCGCTTAAAGATGGTCCGATTGACCTTGAAGTTGAGAATATAACCGATCAAATTAAATCGCCATCCGATTTGCAAAACGTTTTAAGTGTATGATGAGTGTATATGTGCGATTAGCTAAACCGGAAATAGGTTGCCTACCTGATTCAAAACGCTACTTTCCTGTTCCTTTAAAGATAATGGCAATGGTATAAAACATGATTTTCAAATCCAACGCCAAAGACATATTTCGAATATATAATAGATCGTACTTCATGCGCTGAACCATCTGCTCGACATTTTCTGCATAGCCGAACTTAACCTGTCCCCAAGATGTAATACCGGGTCTTACTTTATGTAAAAAGAGGTATTGAGGATCGTGTTCTGTGATTTTGTCAATATAAAACTGCCGTTCTGGTCGAGGGCCTACTAAAGACATGTCGCCTTTCAGTACATTCCAAAACTGTGGAAATTCATCTAATCGTGTTTTTCGAAGGAATTTACCAACTCCGGTAATCCGACTATCGTTACTACTCGATAATTTAGGCCCATCCTTTTCAGCATTGACCACCATCGTTCGGAACTTGATAATTTTAAAAGGTTTTTTGTTCTTCCCGATTCTTTCTTGTGTAAAGAAAATAGGACCTTTGGAGGATGCCTTGACCGAAATCGCCAAAATAATATACACCGGCAAGAGGACGATCATGGCAGCAGTAGAAGCAATAATATCTATAAAACGCTTGGTTGATACCTGCCAATCCGGCATTTGATTGGTCTCAGTGGTTAATAATAAAGCCCCAAAAATACTGGTCATTTGCACTTGTCCAGAAAGAATATCATAACTGTCTGGAACTAGACTTATACGAATATCATATCCAGACAATCGCGTAATTATGCCTTTTAACCGTTCATGATCTGAACTCTCTAGTGCAATGATCGCCTCGTTAACTTGTTGTTTTTCTAAGATATCTTCAACCTCTTCAATATGCCCAAGATAGGGAAGATGTTTCTCCAGATTGACATCTTTTCCGTTGATATTTACAAACCCAATAAAATCATGACCAGAAGAAGGTTGGGTATCCTGAATCTCATTGTAGATATCAATCGCCTTTTGGCTTCCACCAATTAAAATCGTCTTGAATCCGAATTTACGCTTGTGGATGCGCTTGACATGTATGGTAGTTAAAATCAGACGTGGCAAAAGCGTTATAAAAAAGTGTAACCCCAATAAGACAAAAAAGAGTTTGTAGTATTGTTGATAAAGGTAGAGGTGATCAAAATCGTTCAGCAATACACTGAAAAACACAATAATGACACCTATCAGCGTGCCGTAAAGCGTCTGCTTAATAATCTTTAATCGATAGTGGCGCAAGGTATTATGATAGGTTCCTTGCAGTGTATAAACAAATAGCCAGAAGATAGGAACCACCGCTATTCCCTTAAAGAAACCTTCTTTAAAGGTAATATCAACTTGCTCAATATAGGTCAGACGATATACATAGAACAAAGTCCAAACAATGATTGCGGTAAGCAAGTCAAAAATGATTAAGAGTATGGTGCGTCTTTTTTCGATCATTGATAGTGCACCACTTTGATATTATCAAGATAAATATGGGCTGATGATTGACCGTCATCTATTAAACTCAGAAAGTAGATTTCAAAAGTCTGGTAATTAAAGTTGAAGCTAACATTTTCAGAAAGTTGAATATAAATCTTTTTCCATACCTCTGAACCAGCTTCTTGTGGATTCATTTGAAGTAACGGCGCTTGCTCATCCACGGAGCCGTCAGGGAACTTGGCCAGTACACCCATAGCAATAGAGTTGTCATTTCGATAATCAACCTCTAAATAAACTTCTTCGCCGCGTGGCAGGTTCATGAATTCTTCAGTAAAAACAGTAAACAGTGAATCGGTCCCTTCTAAAAAGATACCACCACATTTATCGCCATAGGCAACAATTTCAGGTTCGTCTGCCTGATAAATAAAAACAATGTTGGTATCAGAAACCGGACCTTTTACAAAACTAATTCCGGCATTTTCAAAATCTTCTATGAACGCAAAAGACGTACTGTTTTTGTACGTTATAACGGGTTCGATAACCAATGTGTCATTCTTCGATAATGAAGTAGTAACTTCATAAGTTTCATAGAACGGATAACGTTTCCGAGTGCTAGAAATGCCATTATTCTTAATACCGGCAAATATCGTAAAGTCATGTACGCCTTCATCTAAAACCGGAATAACACAAGGAATTTCATGAACACCGAGCGGTTGATTGTCCATAAAGATCCACGCGTCCACAATACCGTGGGTGTCCCAACCTTGCGTTTCCTCATTCGTGACTAAATCAAACGCATCGATTTTTATCCAAGAAGGCGTTAAGTCTTCTTGTTTACAGCCATAAAACAGAAAAGCTATGCTAAAAAATAGGAGTACTGGTTTAATCATCTAAAGGCCTCGGTTTACTGCAATTTGAACGCAAAAAAAATCTAAATATTTTCCTTAATCAAGTTTCCGTTCAACTTTAATTTCTCCATGATCTGCAATGCAACGCTTAGGGCGTACTCGCCATCTTCTATCGGTACGATCGGAACAGTTTCATTTTCAATCGATTGAGCGAATGTATCTAACTCTTCTTTGATGGCATTTGACTCGCCAACCTCTGGTTTAAAAATTTCAATTTTTTTCTTTGGCTTTCCTTCACCTAGGTCAAAAACGATGTCAAATGGATCGGGTTCGGTGTCCAACGTCGTCATTTTTACGATTTCAGAAGTTTTCGTTAAGAAGTCGATCGAGATATACGCATCTTTCTGAAAGAAACGTGATTTACGCATATTTTTCAGCGAGATACGACTAGCAGTGAGGTTGGCCACGCAGCCATTTTCAAATTCTAATCGTGCATTCGTGATATCCGGCGTTTCACTCACAACGGCCACACCTGAAGCACTAATGCGCTTGACTGGTGATTGAACTGTACTCAAAATAATGTCCAAATCATGAATCATTAAATCTAAAACAACCGGAACATCCGTTCCGCGCGGATTGTATTGTGCGAGTCGGTGTGTCTCAATAAACATAGGGTTATTGATGTACGGCCTGGCTTCCTTAAAAGCAGGGTTAAACCGTTCAACATGACCAACCTGAACATTAACGCCGGCCTCATGAGCCAATGTTCGCAGCTTTTTAGCTTCCTCCGCTGTTTGTGTAACGGGCTTTTCAATAAAAACATGCTTTGATAACCGAATCGCCGCTGCAGCAATTTCAAAATGGGAAACGGTTGGGGTCACAATATCAATCGCATCGACCACTTCTAAAAGCGAATCAACAGTTGAAAATTGGGTCAACCCCAGCTCGTCAATTGCATATTTAGCATGTGTATCATTCGGATCGTAAAATCCAAAAAATTCAAACTTGTCCGATAATTCGCCAATTAAGCGTGCATGAATTTTACCTAGGTGTCCTAGTCCAAATAATCCTATTTTGATCATATCAATAACATTTCGCCCTAAAGATATCCAGTTTTAACGTGTCGCCATCAATTCTTAAACTTGTTTATTAACAGATCAGCCTTAAATACGGTTCATATTGCTTGTCATTGTTTGATTTATCCATAAATGCAGTGTATTTTTGTTGGAATTGGTATTTGAAAATACTGAAGAGAACTACTACACCATGAGAACTTTTCTTTCTATATTTTTTCTTTTAGTGATTACGAACGCTTCTGCCCAAGAAACGGATACGCTAAGGGTGATGAGTTATAATTTGCTGAAGTTCCCGAATGTATCACCAAATCGGATTGATACCTTAAAGTCTATTCTTGCTTATGCAAAGCCTGATATATTTATGGTTTGCGAATTGACGAGTGGGGCAGGTGCTGATGATATTTTATTTGACGCTCTAAATGAGGATGGCATTAGCAGCTATGATATGGGAGATTATATTCCCGGACCTGATACAGAGAACGCGCTTTATTTTAATTCTGAAAAGCTAGGTTTAAAAGAGCAAAATGTAATTCCAACTGTCCTAAGGGATATCAATGAATATGTATTGTATTATAAAAGTGAAGATCTTGAAACGGCAATTGATACCATCTTTTTTTATGTGTATGTATGTCATTTGAAGGCTTCAACTGGTTTTGAAGATCAACGGAATGCAGAAGCGGACGCATTAAAATCCTACATCAGTGATCGGGGTATTTATGAGAATATTATGATTGGGGGAGATTTTAATCTGTATGGAAGTGGATCTGAACCGGCATGGAATACCATTCTGAATGGTTCTGGAGTTGAAATTAAAGATCCCATTACAGCGCCTGGAAGTTGGCATACAGATCCTGGATTTGCTTGGTTACATACGCAAAGTACAAGGACGGAAGGATTTGATGGTGGCGCTTTTGGCGGGATGGATGATCGATTTGATTTTATTTTTATTGGAGATGATTTGAGAACGGCTGAAAATGATGCTGAATACATCGATGGGTCTTATCGGGCCATAGGACAAGATGGTTTGCATTATAATAAATCTTTGGTTGAAGCGCCAATCAATACAAGTGAACCGGCTGAGATTATTTGGAACCTTTACCATATGTCAGATCACTTGCCCATTTATCTAGAAATAAAGGTAGACAAACGCACGTCGTCCATTGAAAAATTAGTCCTTGAAAATGATCTTTATTATGATGCGATAGGTGATCAATTAGTCTGGAAGGAACAACCGCTTGAGCCATTTGATCTTGTTGTATTTGATTTGAGTGGAAGACAGGTGATGAACAAAATACAAACCAGCGAATCTTTGATTCAAACCACGAGCTTGGTTAAAGGAACTTATTTTGTTCAAATCAATGGACAAAAACAGGCCGTAAAGTTTGTCAAAAGCTAGTCTTGATTGTTATCGATTAAGTTTTCGATTTTTAACATATAAGTTTCAAAATACTTACTAATTCCACTTAAGTGGGGCCCCTCAATTGACCATAGTGATTTGTTTTTTGATGCTGCATTTTGGTGTAAACTTACTCCCATTTCATATGGACAAGTGCGATCATCTTTGCTATGTATAACCAAGAGTGGTTTATTCCATTGTTGAATAAGTTCCTCTCCCTTAATGTGGTTTTTCACAAAAAGGTAGGCCAAAAATCGGAATGGACGAGGAATGGATTGTAGAGCAGCATTGACATGATTATCAAATGCGCCTTCTAGCGCCATAGCATTAAAATAATCAGGGTGATCCGTTGCCACCTTTACAGCTAAATTTCCACCAAGTGAAAAGCCCATTAGCAGCCTTTTATCATGTTGAGCAGATTGGTTAAAGTGATGAGCAACGGCGTCGGTTGCTGCATAAACTGCCTGATGTTTTGGTTTACCGCTTGAATTGCCAAAGCCAGGATAATCTAATATGTAGACTTCATATCCAGCTAAATAAAACAAGTCAGCCACTTCACTCCACCCACTTAAATTACCAGCATTACCATGCAGCATAAGAATAGATGCCTTTGGTGATTCCGGAAGATAATGGAGCACATGAACAGAGTCTGATTCATAATGGACGTATTGACTTTCTGCCGAAACAGGTGTTTTAACTTCCGTTTCATCGGGATGATAAAACGAGCTATTAAAACCACAGGATACTAATGAGATTAGAATCACAACAGTGAGCAAATAACGAAGTGAGGACATTCTTTTTTTTCGAAAAATACTGTTTCGGTGCCGATTCTTGCAAAAAACAAACGCAATAAATGTTAAAGGATTTTAATTTTCCTTAAAGAGAAATATTCAACGTCAAATAGAAATTGATGCCATCAGCAGGTATGATGCCTGGTCCGGGATACGCAGTAGCTCTTCGTGTAAAATACATTTGATTGGTCAAATTATTGATACCTGCTTTGATTTGAAAAAGCTTACTAAAACGATAACCAGCACTAAAATCTGCGACAAAATAAGAGGGGATGATGCCAGCAATGGCATTAGGGTCGTTGGGTGCATTCGTTCCGTCTGAAAAATGACGGTGAACATAGGTGCCGAGGATTGATTCTTCCCAATTACCATGATTAAATTTGATACCAACTTTACCTGAAAGTGGAGGGACTAATTCTACCCAATTTTCGCTTAAAGCTGATTCTTCATACTGACCATAGCGCGCATAAACGGCTGAGAAATTACCAAATACCGTGAAGAAGGTCGTTGTTGAGTCATTCTTTTTGAATTGATGTTCGGCAAATAGCTCCAGACCAAAACTATAAGCTCTTCCCACATTCGTTCTGAATCGAACAACATCGTATTCATTGATCTTTTTATTGATGACACCAATTTTATTATCATAATGCATGAAAAACATGCTAAAATCAAAAAAACCATTTTTGCGTTGTCCGCGTATTCCTAAATCTGCATTATAACCTCTTTCATCAGTTATTGCTGGATCAACCACTTGATTCGGGTTAATGATTCGGATGTCCGAGAAGTTAATACCGCGATAGTTTTGCGCAATATTTCCATAAACCTCCGTTCTTTTATCTGCCCGATAAGAAAAACCTATGCCACCCAAGATAATTCCGCGCTGACTTGATTTGGCTTCTGTAAAGGATGTATCGTAAATCAACTCTTCCGTCAACGGATGAAATACTTGCTCGCGATAACTTCCTGCCGCTTCGGTGTAAATAAATTCGTAACGCAGACCAGCAGAAATTGACAGTTTCTTATTAAAACGCAAGATGTTCTCAACAAAAGCAGCAGCATTCTGTGATGGGAAAAGATAATCGGAACCTTCTAAATTATTCGGGTTAAGGAATTCAAAATTGGCATCCGTTCCATCATCCGCCATCCCTTGACGGCTGCGTGTTTGACCATTGTAATAACGTAAACCGGCGGCGGTAATACCT
Organism: Crocinitomix sp.; assembly: GCA_030836155.1. Lineage (GTDB taxonomy): Bacteria > Bacteroidota > Bacteroidia > Flavobacteriales_D > Crocinitomicaceae > Crocinitomix. The sequence goes on along the minus strand of JAURQI010000094.1, from coordinate 11,042 downwards.
AACATTTTTTTACCAATCGGATAGCGCGTCAAATAGCGCATTTCTGCGCCATAATTTACAAAATCTCCTTGAATTAGCGTTCGTTCTTTACCATCGTCGAAACGACTGATGCGCTCAAGATTACCCAGTGCTAAACGATTTGCTTTAACACGAAACCCTTTGATGTCTAGGGTAGAGGTGCGGTTTATTTTCCAATTAAATTGACTGGCAGTAATATTCCAATCTACAGAGAACCAGTTTCTAGCGCGTATTGATTGCCTGGCATCGTCATTAAACATGACATCTGTTAAACCACCGGCTTGTTGCGCTAAATAGTTCATATGCGTTTGCTCAACGGATAAGAAGACATTGTCACTAAATCGATACGTCAATTTCCCAAAAGCATTGAGTTGATTAAATCCTGAATTATCTCGCCAACCATCTCCCGTCTTGTATTGCGCATAAACCAAATAAGAGAGGCGTTTGTTCAGAATAGTTCCTGATACCAGATTAAATGTATTAATTAAATTAAACGAACCGTAAGTGTGCGCTCCTTCGTAATGGATTGGGTTTTTAGAAGGATCTTTAATTTTGAAATTGATCATTCCGCCAAATTGGGGTCCAAACTGCAACGAAGCAGCCCCCCGGATTAATTGAATAGAAGATAAAGCTTGAGCAGGTGGCGTATAATAGGTTTCTGGATAACCGAGTGCATCTGCGCTGATATCATAACCATTCTGTCTTGTATTAAAATGAGCTGTTCTGCTCGGACTGAGTCCTCTTGCTCCAATACCTAATTGCAATCCGCCACCATCGGACTCCCAAATGTTTAAACCAGGAACCTTCGCAAATAATTCGCGAGCATTTTCACGTCCTTTATTTCCAGAGGTTTTATCAAGGTCAATCCGTTGCGTCTTTTTTCCATTCGTTAACATGACACCTTCAACCATTCGCATGTTGCGGGTAGAGTAGGGCGAGTAATAATAAACATCAACCGTCTCCAGTTTAGCAGTGTCTTCCAAAGTGATTTTAACAAAAATATCTTCGTTTTCCAGTAATACCTCTTGTTCAATGGTTTTATGGTAAAGACAGCTTGCGCGAAGTGTATAAGTTCCTGAATCCAATGCTTCAATTCCGAATCGGCCAAACTCATCTGATATAACGTGATGGACTTTATTGCTATTGCTCGGAATGACATGAACCTGCACATAAGGCAATGTATTGCCGATATCACTCTTTACGATTCCATAGATCCCTGATTGAGCCCATGATTGCGGCATAATGAGGATGAGCAGTACCAATAATGTCACTGCTCTTAAATTTATTTCGCTATCTTTTTTTAAAGGTTTAATCACCGTCCGTATCAGAGAATGTTATGAGTACACCTAAAATCGCAGGCATATCCGTTTTTGCAAAAGCAACTAATCGTTTAATTTCTTGAAAGGTCGAATTAAAACCTGCAAAATCAGACGGGATAGACGTGCTGAATGGATCACCTAATGATCCAATTTGTCCTTGAATGATATCGAATTGATCGGTTATTTCGCTTGCTGTTAATGTAGCCGTACCGTTATCGACTTCAAAGTTGATGTTGTCATCCATTCCTTCCCCTGTTCCGCCCAAGAAAACTTGCTCTAAAGCATTCAGACTTTCTAATGCTAATAATTTAGAGTAGCCTGAATAATAAGCTTCCACATAATCAGGGAATTGTTCTCCACCACTAAACAAACCAGCAGGAATACCAATTTTAGCATTTTTGAGGAGCTCAAGATCTTTAACCCACTCATTGTACATAAGACTGATTGAAGAACCTACGTCTGTGCCATTTGCACTGATGAACGTAGCACGATAGCTGCTATTCCAAGTGCTAATAAGGGCACCTAATTCAGCTTTCATTTTTTGAGTGACTTCTATTAGGTAGGATTTTGCCACTGCAGCATCTTCGTCGGTCGTAAAACGATTTAATACTTCTAAATCTCCGCCATCATACAGGAGATAGTCCAAAGCAGGAAAACCAATGGCTATTGTGTTTTCAGCAGCACCCAGTATATAAGAACCAGAAGCAATATTAGCATTGATTTTTGCCGTGTCTGTCGGGTAAGTATTGCATGCTGATTTAAAAGCATAATCTGATGCCGGTCCAAAATCATACATTTTTACATGCTGAAAAGCTATATAGGCATCAATGAAGGCATTTCTGACCGATACTAGGTTGTCTGCACTTGTAGCACCATTAAATGTCGCAATACTTGTTTCTAGTTGTCCTAGTTCATTATAAAACGTATCATAGTCGGGTAGAATGAGATTATCCGCTAGGTTGGTTAATAAGGCACCTCTTTCATATTCCGTTGTATTATCTTTTTTACAAGCTGTGGATGCAATCAAGATGCCCAGAAGAAGGAGTGATAAATTATTTCGCATATGATTAGATTAAAATCCGTAAATCGTATTCAATTCATTAATAGCTGAATTTAGATCAACCAATGTCACGGCCCAAAAATCAAGACCAATGGTATTGTCTAAAAGGTTTTCAATTTGTGTAAAGTTAATGACGCGTGTATCAAGAGGGACATATTTTAAACACATAATAAGAGCATATGCTTCTGACAATTCGTGTAAATACATGGCATTGTCTGTTCCAAAATTGTCTTTAGCACCTTCCAAATAGGTGACGGCTTGACTAGCACAAAAACGTTCCCATTCCTTACGAATGATTTCGATTTGCTCATCTCTTAAGGTAAGCTCTGCATTCTGAGCTATAACTGCTCTGCCTTTAGTAAAAGCGTCCATGATGATACCATTACTACCTAAAGCTGCATCTTGTCGATCGCAATATTTTGCCCAGAAACGAATACCTTCTTTATTAACTGGGAAATCAACAGGTGCGCCAGAATAGCCGAATGCTTCATCCCAATGATGTTCCATTTCAGTATAGAACTTTCCGTTAGTAGGGTCCACAGCGTTGCTATTATCGACATTCATTTTACTATCACCGAAATAAACGTTCAATGCTTGGTTCATAAAAACAGCGCCCATGAGTCCTTTTTCTATTAATTGAACATGCTCAACGCCGTTCGCATCAAAAATATAGGTACTTTCTCCTGTAGTTAGTGTTCCAGCCTGTCCACTAGAAGCCATCTCGGAATGATCAATTGAGGCAGTTGCTAAATCTTCCATCCATGTTTCAAATTGATCGACATCGTTTGCAAAGCATTTGTCTTTTAATTGTTTTGAACTCGAAAAAGTGAAGTTTCCAGCGCCATTATCTCCCGTGTTAGCAAACATATCTTTCATGATGTCTGCGCTAATCGTAGCTGCATTTCCAGACTTCATGTAAACGGTCATTTCTTCTAATTGATTCAAGCGTTCAGTCTGACCTGGATAGGCCACTGTATTATTTCCATTTTCATCTGCGAATGAATAGCTGGCAGGAATAGTAAGATCTAAATGTTCGCAAGAGCCATCATCTTTTTCGGCTTCTACGTTATAATTGATGGCAGTCTCATCCATACATCCCTTCTTTTTACATGCAGCTAAAACAAGTGTTGCTGCTCCAATTACATATATCGCTTTCATGCTTATTTAGATTGAATAAAAATAAAACTTTTGGCAAATTTAATGTGGAGGCAAGGATTGTCCAATACCACAAATGCGGTATTCTTTGGAATGGAACGGTTAAGAGACAGTTTGTCAACATGTTAGAGAGTGAAAATAACTTAAAATTTACTTAAATTTAAAGTCAATTTCATCTGCAAAAATCCAGGTTGGATTACCTGCACCCAAATGCCAATCTGGACATGGGCCACGATTAACAGCGACAATCTTGATATATCGGGTTTTAAAACTGTCCGAATATGTAAATTCATGAATCATTGATCCATACTGTTCAATTGGAACTTTGTGCTGAAGTGTGTTAATGGTAAACCACTTTTCGCGATCGGTTGATATCATTATTCTCAATTCTGTCGGTAGCCATATCCAAGAGCGAATATCTTGCAAGAAGCGCATGTTTAATTCAGTGATCGTTTCTTCTTTCTGAAAATCAATGATCAATGATACATCTTGATTCAAATAGCCTTGCCATGGGCCTGTTCTAAAGTCTTCTCCTCCCGTTATCTGATCAATCAACGCACGTTCTCCGCCCGCGGCATATTGATTGGCAAATTCACTCAATAACTCAATTTCCCATTTTGTATTGGATCGAATAAACTTCCCTTCAATCGGATAACTTTTTACGGCACCGTCAATGGCAATGGCTCTGATGGTCGTTCCTTTTTTAAGCTTGATTGGTTTTTTGTACTTTTTCGACTTGGCATTCGGAAGGGTGCCATCGCTTGTGTAGCGGATTTCGATATCTTTTTTAGTTGGATGCTTAATTCCAATCTTTGTCTTTTTGTCAAACGAAGGTTGAGCATTTTCGAAATAGGGCGATTCCAAAAAAGGTTGTTTGATGCTCGATGTTGGATAAGTACCAGTATAATCCATTTTATCAGCTGTCATATCAAAAATTAGTTCACCTCCAGCCATTATTTCATCGTGGCTAATATAATTTCGATTAATCGGATCCCCATTGAGTAGGATGGATTTTACAAATTCACCTCCAACTGCATAGTTTTCCCGTTTGATGGTAAAGGTTTTATTGTTTTCAAGGTTGATTTTTACCGAATCGAATAGTGGTGATCCAGTTAAATAGTCCGCAGAGCCTGGCGCATATGAATAGAACCCCATACTGCTCAATACATACCACGATGACATTTGTCCACAGTCTTCATTTCCGCTCAATCCATCAGGCTGGTCAGAATATAATTGTCTTAAAATTTGATGTATGTACTGTTGTCCTTTCCATCCGGCTCTCGTGAAATTGTACAGATAGGCCATATGGTGACTTGGTTCGTTACCATGCGCATATTGTCCAATCAATCCGGTGATATCCACCTGATGTCTTCCTACCGTTTCTGAGGATACTGTAAACAAACGATCTAACCAAGCTTCTAAACTGTCTCTGCCACCCAGCAATTCGATTAAGCCGTCCGTGTCTTGAGGAGTAAAGAGTGAATATTGCCATGAATTGGCCTCGGTATAGTCAAAAGTTACTTCTTCCGGTAAAAAACGATCTTTCCATCCACCATTATAACGTGGTTGCATGAATTTTGAATCTGGATGAAAGAGGTTTTTATAATGCTGTGCCCTTATATAGTAGCGATTCGCAATTGAGTCCTTTCCCAATGAATCTGCAAATACAGCGATGCACCAATCATCATAGGCGTATTCTAAGGTTTTTGAAACTGATTCAGACTCATCTTCAGCAGAGATATAACCTCTTTCTTTATAAGCATCTAAACCCAGGTGATTTTGATCAGCACTATGACACATGGCTTCAAGCGCCAATTCCGCATCAAAAGCACGAATACCTTTAACATAGGCATCGACAATGACAGGAATCGCATGATAACCAATCATACAACCCGTATAATTTGACGAAAGCTTCCAGATCGGTAGAATCCCACCTTCTTTATAATCGGCTAAAAAGGTTTGAATGAACGCTAAAGTGCGATCACGCTGCGTAATGGTGAATAGGGGATGGGTTGCTCTAAATGTATCCCATAAAGAAAATATGGTGTATTGCTTGCGATTGGCTGCGCGATGTATTTCCATGTCCATACCACGATAACGTCCATCAACATCAGAAAAAGTGTTGGGATTTAAATAAGCGTGGTACAAAGCCGTATAAAAAACAGTCTTTTGTTTTTGAGAGCGACTGTACACTTCAATGTCATTTAAACTTTCATTCCACGTCTTTTCCGCATTAGATTGATAGGTTTCAAATTCCCAATGAGGCATTTCTTCTGACAAATTCTTTTTAGCACCATCTATATCTACTGCTGAAATACCAACTTTGACCATTAATTCCGGATTTACATGGCCAAATTGCAGAATCATTTTTGCCGGTAAACCATCCTTTGTTTTTTGTAATTCTGTATTGGTAATAGCTTCTGAGAATTGAACCGTAAAGTAAAAATGTTGCTGAGTCGCCCAGGCTGATGAAATCCGTTTACCGATTAGTGTCGAGTCATTGATTAGAATTAGATCTGAAGCCAATAGCTGATCACGGTGGGTTAAATCAATGATCACTTTTTTCTTTTCCCATTTTGGGTATTTATACTTGTGGATACCACAGCGGAGGGTACTTGTTAATTTCGCTTCAATATTGTGTTCTGGTAGATGAACTTTATAATAACCCGCATGCGCTTCTTCTGATTCGTGATTAAACGGAGTGCCATAACCCTCTAAACCGCTATTGTCATTCTGAATCCATCGGTTTTCGCCAATAAAGGGTAAGATCAGTAGATCACCATAATCAGATACGCCCGTTCCGCTTAAGTGTGTATGACTAAATCCATACAAAATAGAATCAGAATAATGATACCCCCCGCATCCATCCCAACCATCAAGTCGAGTATCCGGTGATAATTGCATCATTCCAAAAGGAGCGGAGACACCAGGATAAGTATGGCCATGACCACCAGTACCAATAAAGGGGTTTACCAATTTAGCAGGATCATCCACTTGTCCAAAGCAAAAGGAGGTCCATAAAATTGAGACAAGGAAAGGGAGCCGAAACATAGGTTCTTTGTTATTATGCTGTTGCGCCACTTTTGTTGCGACTAGCTGCAGCCGCTCCAAGTATACCGCTGTTTTTATCATTTAAACTTGAGATCTTCACAGATGCTTTGTCTCGCAAGTTGGGCAATACAAATGACTTTAAATGTTTTTCTGTTTTGCGTTTCAGCAAATTACCATTCTTAGAAATTCCTCCAGAAAGGAATACGCATTCAGGGTCTAGAATATTAATCAAGTATGAAATGGCAAAGGCTAAATCTCTTGTCACTGTATCCACGACTTCTAATGAAACGGGATCCTCACGTCTTGCCGATTTAAATATTTCAGCGGGTGATAAGTTACTGGGAGATATACTCTGTAACATCGAGCCCCCGCTGCTAAATTCTAGTTTTTCTTTCGCTGTTTTAACAATACCGTTTTTAGCGATATAAGTCTCCAAGCAACCAAATTTACCACAATTACATTCACGCCCATTCCGCCGAACGACAGTATGACCTAACTCTCCAGCTAGTCCATTCGCACCAATAATTAAGTTTCCATTTACATAGCTTCCCATTCCAATACCGGTACCCAAAGTAATGACCACAAAATTGTCCATTTCCTGTGCTTCACCATAGAATTTTTCGCCCATTGCTGCTGCATTAGCATCATTAACGACATAGGTGTCAATATCAAATTCTTCTTCGAAAATGGCCTTAAGCGGAACGATATCGCCCCATTCCAAATTCGGCGCATGCTCTATGCTTTGGGAGATCTCGTTAGCACTTGGTGCGCCTATCCCTATTCCAGAAACTTGATGCTTTTTACCGAGGTCTTTTTTGATTTGAGCCGCCAGATCTTCTGCAGAAGCTACGGTTGAAGTTTTAATTGAATTTTGATAGAGAAATTCACCATCCTCAGCCACGACGCCGTAGCAAATATTTGTTCCTCCTATGTCAATCCCTAAAATGTTACTCATATTTTCTGCTTAATTCTATATCCGGCTAGGCCAAAATAAAGGATGTAAAGATAAGAAATTATTGGAAAGAGAAAGCCTGTTTCCAATCGGCCTGATCCGTCAATAATCCAACCCATAACCTGCGGTAAGAGCGCTCCTCCGATTATCATAACGACTAATAAAGAAGATGCCTGACTCGTATAGGCTTTTAGACCTTTAATGGCCAGCGTAAAAATGTTTGACCACATGATGCTATTGAATAAACCGATGGCCAATACTAACCACAATGCCGCTTGCCCTTCTAAAACGAAAGCTAAGCTGAGGGCAATGGCTGCAAATAAAGCGCATGCACTCAACAGACGGTTGCTCGATTTTCTGAATACTAACATCGTGATGTATTGCAAGCCTATAAACCAAATAATATTGCTGATTTCAAAGAAAGTAGTTGAATAGGCCGTTGAAATCATTTCCCAACTTAATGGTTTGCCTTGATTTAGTATTTTGGCAGTTAGTGCAATGAAAAAGACAATCGCTAAGTAGGTTATGCAGATGGTCAAAAGTCCTAAGATGGCTTTTTTAAGTTGACCGAATTTATCACTTGAAATCACTGCTATTCCTAGACGGCCTATCATCGCACCACCCCAATAAATACCCAAGTAGGAGGTTGCTTCTAAATCGCTGAGATTGCCAATATTCGGTAATTGAACATATTCTCGCAATTTACCGCCAATCATCACCTCTGCACCGACATAGAAGAATATGGCGAGCATACCTAGTCGTACGTGCGAAAACTGAAAGGCACTCCCTTCTAATTCAACTTCATCAGCATTGGTATATTGCGGTAGTTTGGTTTGCCATAACAAGATTGCAAAAGAGAAAAAGATCAGACCACAAATAAGGTAGAGGTCTTGAATGGCTTGTAGTTCTGAAACATAACTGATAACCAGATATCCAGCAATGAGCGGTCCCACGGTTGTACCCAATGAATTAAAACCTTGAGACAAGTTAAGTCTTGCACTAGCTGTATCGCTGCTGCCTAATATGGCGACATAAGGATTACAGGTAATTTGTAGGAGGGTCAAACCCAAACCGATGATAAAAAACGAAAAGAGATAGGCGTAATAATTGCCCATTGCTGTTATTGGGTAGAGGGACATGCAGCCAATACCTGAAACCAATAAACCTAACAACATGCCGCGTTTGTATCCAATTTTGTTTATCGGATCCCCCTTTTTCTTACTGTATAGATAATAAAACAGCGCACCTAAACCATATGCACCGAAAAAAGGAAGGAAAATGAGCATGGATTGGCTGTCATTCAATTGATATAAATCCTTATAGGTTCTAACAAGTATATCGTTCATAGAGGTTATCGTTCCCCACAAGAAGAAGAGGATCGTAATCATCAAAAATGCAAATACATTCGAATTTTTCTTAGAAGTAACCAATATCAAACGATTTAATAGCGAATTGCCAAATGTAAAAAATAAATCTACATATTTTGGTTTGTTCCTGAGCCATATTCATTAAAATCTCTCTATTTTTATGGGCAGAAATCTTCTTTTTTATGGAAGTCAAAACACGCCGAAACGAAATCTATGTGTGGTATTAACGGAATATTTAAGTTTTCGGGTCAAAACTACCCCAAGACCATCATGCGAGGCATGAATCAAGTCATCGAAAGGCGCGGGCCTGATGCAGAAGGTCTGTATGTTGATGAATATATTCAGTTAGGCCACAGACGATTGTCAATAATTGATCCTAAAGAGCATTCCAACCAACCCTTGATATCCAATGATGGACGTTATGTATTGGTTTTTAACGGTGAGATTTATAATTACAAGGCATTACGAAGTAAACTTTCTAATTATGTTTTTAAAACAGATGCTGATACAGAAGTGGTTTTAGCCGCTTTCATTGAATATGGTGAACGATGCGTCGATCACTTTAACGGTATGTTTGCTTTTGCAATTTGGGATAAAGAAGAACATAAATTATTTATGGCGCGCGACAGAATGGGAATTAAACCGCTCTATTATGTGCTAACGGATGATCAAGTTATTTTTTCATCTTCAATTAAAGCCATTCTTTCCACGGGTTTATTAGATCGTAAATTATCTGATCGGGGACTGGTGGATTATTTGCGCTATCAGTCTGTTCACGCTCCCTACACGATTATTGAAGGCGTCTTTATGTTAATGCCAGGTCAGCGTTTTACAGTCGGCGAGGCGCACCCGCCTCAGTTTGATTATTATTGGAAATTGACGGATCAAACGGTTGATTCTGGTCGCTCTGTTTCTGAGATTCAAAAAGGGGTGCGTGAAAAGTTGAAAGCAAGTGTCGCACAGCGAATGATGGCAGACGTGCCTTTTGGTGCCTTTCTTTCAGGAGGTATTGATAGTTCGATTATTGTTGGACTAATGGCAGCGGAGATGGATCGAAAAGTGGATACGTTTTCAGTTGTATTTGGAGAAAAAGAATTGTCTGAAGGTACTTATTCACGAATGATTGCGGAGCGTTTTCAAACCAATCACCACGAAATAGAATTAGATCCAAAGGCATTTTTGGAGATGATTCCTGATGCACTGAATCAATTGGATCACCCCAGTGGTGATGGCTTGAATACCTATGTTGTTTCCCGTAAAACAAGCGAAGCCGGAGTTAAGATGGCCTTGTCTGGTTTAGGTGGAGATGAATTATTTGGAGGCTATTCTGTTTTCCAGCAAATACCAAGTCTCCAAGAAAAGAAATGGCTCAGTAGCTTTGCTGTTAACTTCAGGAAAACGATGGGTTCTGCATACCATTCATTCAAAGGAACAATACCCAGTTCTAAGATGAAAGGCATTATGGCCGCTCCTAATTTTGATCTTGAATATGTTTATCCATTTTATCGACAAGTGTTGATGGATGATCAAATAGAAAAGATGCTTAAAGATAAAGCCTTACCAGAGAATGCGGTTATGAATCAAGTGCATGAAATGGTCGGTTTTAATAAGCCTGGCTGGGGACTGCATCCATTAAGTAGAATATCGGTGGCAGAAATGTCAACGTATATGCAAAATGTATTATTGCGTGATACCGATCAAATGAGTATGGCCAGTAGTTTGGAAGTGAGGGTGCCTTTTTTAGATCATACATTCGTATCCTACGTATTGGGTATACGCGATGCGATAAAAACTCCTACACCACCAAAACAACTGCTCATTAATAGTTTTAAGAATTTGATTCCAAGTGAAATTTATGAACGACCGAAAATGGGCTTTGTCTTGCCGTATGCCTCTTGGATGAAAAATGAACTGCGCGGTTTTTGCGAAGAAGGCTTGAATGAATTGAAAAAGAATGGGTACTTTAGAGGAGCCGAATTGGATGCCCTGTGGAAGAGTTTTTTAAATAATAATAAACGAGTCACATGGTCAAGAATTTGGCCACTAGTTATACTAGGTGATTGGATGAAGAAAAATGGAATCAGCTAAGGAAAATAAAAAGTTAAAGCGCATTCTGATAT
>JAURQI010000093.1 GCA_030836155.1 Crocinitomix sp. | reverse complement strand
CAAGATCACTTTTATGGTAGGATTGGGAAGGTAGCAAATCCATTTCCGGAGGAGATTACAAAGATGCGATTGGATTATTTACCTGGTGACTTTAATGGGCGTATTACATTCCAAGAGGGTGAATGGAAAGGCAAGCAATGGGGTTTCTTTTCAAATCATAGTTATGAAAACATTAATCATTCAGACACCTTGCAATACAGTAAAGAGAAGGATATTCGTTTCTGGGTGACATCTTACCAGTACTTTTTAGAGTTTCCAGCGAGAATAGCAGCAGCGACAGCAATAGGCTATGTAGGAGAAAAACAAATTGGGCAATTCGCTTGTGAGGGTATAATGGCTTCTTGGGGAACTCTAGAGCCGCAGCGTAAAATTGATCAGTATGTAATTTGGGTTGATACAGAAACCCACCGGATTGTTAAAATTAATTATACAATTCGGGAAGTAAACACCATGGTAAAAGGCGGCGTTTATTTTAAAGGTTATGAAAGTTTTAATGACTTATTACTTCCTACAAGAATGCCGGTCGAATCTAATATGGTGCGTGATGGTATGTTACATGAAATGAGGATTGATTCTGTTCACATCAATGAAATAACAAAAGCATCACTCGAACCTGAACCAAGCCTTATTAAAATAAATTAATTCTGATGAAGCGTTAATTATTTCAAATGAAAGGACTGTCCATCCTCAACACACAAGACTTTATCAAAAATAGGTTTTGCCTCTTCTAAAAGGGCACTTGTTTCTTTATATCTCGATGAAAAATGTCCTAAAATCAGTTGTTCAGCGCCTGCAGCTATTGCAATTAGAGCAGCCTGTTCTGCTGTGGAATGACCAGTTGCTTTGGCCCTCTTAAGATGAGCATTCGTAAAGGTTGCTTCATGATACAATAGACGTACATTTTTAATCCAATCAGCAAGATGTGGTATATATGATGTATCAGTGCAAAAAGCATAACTAGCAAGTGGTTCAGGAGTCAGCGTGATATCGCTATTTGGTATGACCTTGTCTTTTCTTTCAACATCCTCCCCCCTTTTTGCCGCCAGAATCTCATCGAGTGTTAATTTAAATTCTTTAATTCGAGATTTATCAATGTTTAAATCCTTTTCTTTTTCATTGAATAGATACCCATAACACTCAGCCCTATGCTTAAGTGGAAGTGCATAAACTTCTATCGAATTATCTTCAAAAATTAAGGTTTTCGCTTTGGTTTTAACGGTAATAAACTCTAATTCGAAATCGAGATAAACATTGGTTACTTTAAACTGATGTCGAACCACTTCCTCCAATCCTTCTGGTGCAAAAATCTTAAGTTTCTTCGTTCGACCTAAAAGGCTCATTGAAGACACCAACCCGAATAAACCTAAGAAATGATCACCATGTAAATGAGAGATGAAGACATATTGTAGTCGTTGAAACTTAACTTTAAACCGACGTAATTGCAATTGTGTTCCTTCTCCACAATCAATGAGTATACGTCTTTCATTAAAATTTAAAAATTGAGCAGTGACCCCTCGATTTAGATTCGGCACAGCCGATCCAGATCCGAGTATGGTAAGTTTTAAAGGCATCTTAGCTTCATTGCAGAAATGTTTATGCGCCCGGCATGCCTCGCATCCCTTTCATTTGACGCATCATATTTGCCATATTCTTTTTGTTTGACATCATGTGCATCACTTTCTTGGTCTCATTAAACTGTTTGATTAATTTATTCACATCTTGAATAGAGGTTCCTGACCCTGCTGCTATTCTTTTCTTTCTCGAACCATTTAAAAGAGAAGGTTCGGCGCGCTCTTTTGGTGTCATTGATTGAATAATCGCCTCAATTCCTTTAAACGCATCATCATCAATATCAACATTCTTCATGGCTTTTCCCATTCCTGGAATCATTCCCATCAAGTCCTTGACATTACCCATCTTCTTTATCTGCTGCAATTGACCATAGAAATCATCAAAATCAAATTTGTTTTGAGCAATTTTTTTCTGAATTTTCTTCGCCTCTTTTTCGTCAAATTGTTCTTGCGCTTTCTCAACTAAGGAAACAACATCTCCCATTCCGAGAATACGGTCAGCCATACGGTTAGGATAGAATACATCCAAGGCATCCATCTTCTCACCTGTACCGACAAATTTAATTGGCTTATTCACAACGGTTTTAATCGACAAGGCCGCACCACCTCTCGTATCACCATCTAATTTTGTCAGAACAACACCGTCAAAATCAATTCTTTCATCAAAGGTCTTTGCTGTGTTTACTGCATCTTGCCCGGTCATTGAATCAACAACAAACAAGGTCTCCGTTGGCTGAATAGCTGATTTTACAGCTTCGATTTCTTTCATCATCGCCTCATCCACGGCCAAACGACCAGCAGTATCGACAATAACAACATTGAACCCATTACTCTTAGCATGATTGATAGCTGCTTGAGCTATCTTAACCGGATCTTTTTCCTCGCGGTTTGAATATACCTCAACACCCAATTGTTCACCTAATACATGAATCTGATCAATCGCTGCAGGTCTGTAAACATCACAAGCAACCAAGAGTGGATTCTTACGCTGCTTGTTCTTTAACCAATTGGCTAATTTACCGGAGAACGTCGTCTTACCTGACCCTTGCAAACCGGACATCAGAATTACACCAGGATTTCCTTGATAGTTAATATCGGTTTGCTCACCGCCCATTAATGCTACCAACTCTTCATGACAAATTTTAGTTAATAATTGACCCGGTGAAATCGTAGTGAGTACGTCTCTACCGATTGCTTTTTCTTTAACCGTTTTGGTAAAATTCTTTGCTGTCTCATAGCTCACATCGGCATCTAATAATGCGCGTCTTACTTCTTTCAATGTATCAGCAACGTTGACTTCTGTAATTTGTCCATGACCTTTTAGGACTTTAAAAGCTCTTTCAAATTTCTCGGTTAAATTCTCAAACATGTTATTAACTTTATTTTTGCAAAGGCAAAGATAATAAATTTAAGATGGTCTGTCCAGAAGATTTTGATGTGATTATAGAATGAATATTCGTGAACATTTATCTATAGAAAACTCCAAGAAGAATTGGGAGCAAGTCGTTGATTACGTAGGCAATGATGCAAAGCGATTTGACGAATTGATGCAGGTATTCTTAAACGATGAACGATTCCTGATTCAACGATCAAGTCAACCCGTAGGCAAAATTGGCGAATTACATCCTCGATTAATTACTCTGTATTTCGCTGCATTAGTAGACTATTTGGAGACCAAACCAATCGACGCGGTAAAAAGAAATGTAATGCGCATTTTTCAGTTTGTTGAAATACCTGCGGATCTTGAAGGCCGCGTTTTTGATATAGCACTGGGCTATTTAGCAAGCATAGAAGAACCAATTTCCGTCAAAGCTTTTAGCATGACAGTATTAAGACGTCTTTGTCAAAAATATCCAGAACTAACAACCGAAGTGATTCATCAAATTGAAATTCTAGTGAATGAAAACGTGTCACCCGGAATTGTTGGTCGCGGGCGACACGAACTTAAAAAATTACGCAAGTTGATCGACTAGGCGATAGCGGTTCGCAATTGTGTCGCTACTTTTTTTCTGAGATTACTACCTACTGCTTCTCGACCATTATATCTCAAGGACATGGATTCTGCGTAAGCTCCGCAAGATCGGATGGTTAAAATGTCACCACGCATTAATTCTGGCAGCGTTATGTTTTCTCCGAAGCTGTCCGAAGACTCACAAATTGGACCGACGATATCATAATCTTTTTCAAGGTGAGGTCCAGCCGTCGCAGTGAGTTTTTCAATTTTATGTATTGCCGCATATAATGCAGGTCGCATCAATTCGGTCATACCAGCGTCTAGAATAGCAAAATTCTTTTGCGCTGACCTTTTTACGTACAATACTTTTGTGTGTAAGCTACCACATTGAGCAACAACTGAGCGCCCTAATTCAAAGTGGATCGGAACATTCATACCATTCAACCCATTGTAAAAAGTATCAAAATAACCCTTAAAATCAGCAATCAAATCTTCATCGGGCTGATCATAATTTACACCTAAGCCACCACCAACATTAAGGTATTCTAATTGCCCTATCGTTTTTTCATATTGAGGAACTATTTCCTGAATGCGAACACAAAGCTCTTCAAAAACGCTCATCTGCGTTATTTGTGAACCAATATGAAAATGTAATCCAACGATATCAACATGATTGAGCTCATCAAGTCGTGTGACCAATTCACCAAACTCCTCCACTGTTAATCCAAATTTATTCTCTGACAATCCTGTAGAGATTTTCTGATGCGTTAGAGCATTCACATCAGGATTTAATCTTAAAGCGATTTTTGGACGGCAATTCATCGATTCAGCCATTTCATTTAAAACAAAAATCTCCTCCAGACTCTCACAATGAATCATTCCGATACCATAACTCAATGCTATTTCGAGTTCAGCATCTGTTTTACCAACTCCTGCAAAAACGATAGAACTTGGAGCAAACCCGGCATCAATTGCCGATTCAATTTCCCAGCCGCTCACACAGTCAGCACCAAATCCACGTTTGGCAATCGTTTCTAGTATCTTATGATTGTTATTCGCCTTAATGGCATAATGCACATGAAAATTACGGCCATTCGTATTTAACTGAATGTCTTCCAAGGTCTCTTGCAATAAATCGAGATCATAAAAATAGTACGGTGTGGTCTCCATTGTTCAATTTTTTTTTACAAATTTAAGCTAGAACTTCTTACTAATGTGATTTTAATTATATTTGTAGTGTATTTTTAACGTTTTGTTTTATTTTTAACATGGATAGATTAAGCAAGGTCATCGAAAAACTCATCAACCAGTCTCCTTTTATACAAGAGGCGATTTCTGAAGGACTTATCAACGTAAGTTCTCTGGCAAGAAAAATGAGTCCCGACATTCAGCGAATCACAGGTAAAGAAGTGTCTGATAGTGCCATTATTATGGCGATTAAAAGGATGCCTCCTGGAACGAACCAGAAAATAGAACGAAAGATTAAAAATTTCATGGCCGATTTAGGTGACTTGATTGTTCGAAGTAATCTTGTCAAATGTGCGTATACGAATTACGTTGGAATTTTACAGGATCAATCAAAGTTCTTAAATCAAATTAGTGACGTTAGCGATAATTTTTACACCGTTTCTAGAGGTTTAGCCGAGACTACTATCATCACGAATGATCAATTTAAAGAAAAACTGAAGTCCGTTTTTAAAGCTGAGCATTTGATCTCTGAATCTTCAGGACTTTCTTCTATCACGATGAAGTTGCCTCAGGTAAATACAGAAATTTCTGGAGTCTATTACTACCTACTTAAAAAATTAGCTTGGGAAGGCATTAACCTTTCAGAGGTTATTTCGACTACAAATGAGTTCACTATTGTTGTGGACACAAAAATTGTGAGTAAAGCCTTCTCGGTGTTGATGGATCTAAAAACAGAAACACTCCAACATTTATATTAACAAAGTTTCCAACTAAAGCGATTGAGAATTCACTATATTTGATGCCATTGATATGAAAGAAGGCTCAGAAATCGATATTAGTGTGGTCGTTCCTCTTTTTAATGAAGAGGAATCACTTCCAGAACTATACGCTTGGATTAAGCGTGTGATGCTAGCAAACAATTTTTCTTATGAAGTCGTTTTTGTAAATGACGGAAGTACGGACCAATCTTGGAATGTAATAGAAGAGCTGTGTTCAACTGAAAAAGAAGTGCGTGGAATTAAATTTCAACGCAACTACGGAAAATCTGCTGCCTTACATGTAGGCTTTCAAGCTGTGAAAGGTAGCGTGGTAATTACGATGGACGCTGACCTACAAGATAGTCCAGATGAAATACCTGAATTATATCAAATGATTACGGAAGAAGGTTATGATCTTGTTTCAGGTTGGAAAAAGAAACGATACGACCCCCTTTCGAAGACCATTCCGACCAAAATCTATAACGGCGTTAACCGCATAATGAGCGGCATTAAATTGCACGATATGAATTGTGGTTTAAAAGCCTATCGAATCGAAGTGGTTAAGTCTATTGAGGTTTTTGGGGAAATGCACCGTTACATCCCCGTAATTGCTAAAGCCGCAGGCTTTGGTAAGATTGGAGAAAAAGTGGTTCAACATCAAGAACGAAAATATGGCAAAACCAAATTTGGAATGAACCGTTTTGTCAATGGTTTTCTGGATATGTTCACCATTACTTTCATCACACGCTTTGGTAAAAAACCGATGCATTTCTTTGGTTTATGGGGGACGCTTTTTTTCCTTTTGGGAGGAGCAATTACCATCTGGCTCGTGCTTTACAAGCTATTTGTTGACACGCAATCGCGTTTAATTGCTGATCGTCCTGAATTCTACATTGCTTTGACCGTGATGATAATAGGAACGCAATTATTCTTGGCAGGCTTCATTGCTGAGTTGATTGGCAGAAACTCAACCACACGGAATAACTACCTGATCGAGAAAGAAATTTAATCGGCTGAAATCTCATGTCGAAACCTTCAAATAAAATTATTATTATTGCACCGGCCTTTCCTTATCGAGGAGGTATTGCGGCAACAAGTGACCGTTTGGCAAAAGCTTATATGGATCGCGGTGATGAAGTGGAAATTTGGACCTATAAACTACTTTATCCAAAAGTGCTTTTCCCCGGAAAAAGTCAGTTTTTAGATTTAACGAAACACGTGGCGCCTGAAGGTGTGCGTATCTTCCGAAAAATTTCAACCATAAACCCTTTTAATTGGATTCGTGTCGGACGACAACTCAAAAAAGCCCAACCCGATAAGGTGATCATCCGCTATTGGCTACCTTTTTTAGGCCCTTCACTCGGAACGATATTACGGTTTGGAAAAAGAAAAAGCAGCAACTTTGTCGGATTAATTGATAACGTCATACCGCATGAAAAACGACCAGGTGATGACTCACTCTCAAAATACTTCTATAAGCATTTGAATGGTTTTCTGGTGATGGCTAAAAAAGGTATTATTAACCTGAAGGAAAGGTTTCAAATATTAGAAAATGTTCGATATTCGCCTCACCCACTATTTGATATTTACGGACAACAATTATCGAAAAATGAAGCAGCTCAATACTTAAAGCTTGATCCTCATAAGAGGTACATTCTATCTTTCGGTTTAATTCGTAAATACAAAGGTTTAGATTGGTTAATTCAAGCTTTCGCTGAGTTTTCAAAGGATCATCCCGAACATCATCTCATTATTGCCGGTGAATGTTATGATGATTGGACAATATATCAATCGCTAATTGATGAAAAAGGAATTGTTGATAGGATTATTCATTTTGACCATTTTATTCCTGATCAAGAAGTAAAATATTATTTTTCCGTCGCTGACTTTTTAGCGCTAACCTATCGTACCGCCACGCAAAGCGGTGTAACTCAAATTGCATACGCCATGCATTTACCAATACTGGTAACTGATGTCGGTGATCTTGCTGAAATGGTTCCAAATGATAAAGTTGGGTTGGTTGTTAAACCGACGATTAAAGAAATTGAAAACGGACTAAACATTCTATCAGATCAAGAAAATCTAAACCGTTTCAGAGCGGGCATCCAAGAAGAGAAAAAGCGATTCGAATGGGATACGCTTTGTGACAATTTAGATGCGCTCTAACAGAGCTAAAAGCTTTTTGTATCTTTACCATTGTGATGATTATTCGAAGTAAAGCACCTTTTAGACTTGGACTTGCCGGAGGCGGCACCGATGTTAGCCCTTATTCAGATACTTATGGTGGAGCTATACTCAACGCTACTATCAACTTATATGCACACGCGACTATTATTCCTCGAAAGGACAACAAAATTATCCTCAATGCCCAAAACGTGCAAGAATCTGAAAATCACGACTTAATCAACGAATTACCCATTGACGGTCAGTTAGATTTACAAAAAGGAGTAATTAATCGGATTTTTAGATCCTATGGAATTCCGAATACTGGGTTTGAATTAATCACAGCATCCGATGTCCCTTCAGGCTCAGGATTAGGAACATCATCGACGCTTGTTGTTGCTATTTTAGGTGCTTTTGTAGAATGGATGAAACTTCCGCTCGGGAAATATGACATTGCTCAATTGGCTTACGATATTGAAAGAGAGGATTTAAAAATGGCAGGCGGTAAACAAGACCAATATGCTGCGACCTTTGGAGGTGTTAATTTTATGGAATTTTTAGCTGACAATAAAGTCGTTGTTAATCCACTTTCGTTAAAAAAGAAATGGTTAAATGAATTAGAGTTGCGCATGGTTTTGTACTACACCAAAACAAGTCGTGAATCTGCCAAAATAATTGAAGTTCAAGCAGATAATGTGGCTCAAAAAAAGAACAAACCAATACAAGCCATGCACGAATTAAAAGCACAAGCTTTTGACATGAAGACGGCCTTACTTCGTGGAAAACTAAATGAAATCGGAGACATTCTAAATAAAAGCTGGCATCATAAAAAAGCTATGGCTGAAGGCATCAGCAACGAAGAAATCGATACCATTTACAAAAAGGCGATTGAAGCAGGAGCAACAGGCGGAAAAATGTCAGGGGCTGGAGGTGGTGGTTTTATGATATTTTTCGTCCCATGGGATAAACAAGCGCTTCTTATAGACAGCCTCAAGCAAATGGGTGGATCTTGTTATCGTTTCGAATTTTGCAGGAAAGGCTTAACAACTTGGAGCATTAAAGAATGAGCAAAGCAAATCGCATATCGGAGGCCATCGTACTAGCCGGAGGAAAAGGAACGCGTTTGAAAGAAGTTGTTTCTGATGTTCCAAAACCAATGGCACCAGTGGCCGGTTTTCCTTTCCTCTATTATATTTTAGATTATTTATACCAGCAAAAAATGGAACGTATCATCCTGTCCGTTGGTTATAAGCACGAAGTGATTAGCAGTTATTTTGGCAAAAGCTTTAAAGGCATTCCGTTAATCTACTCCATCGAAAACGAACCATTAGGTACTGGCGGAGCTATCAAAAAAGCACTTGGATTTGCCCAGAACTATTATGTATTTGTATTGAATGGCGATACTTATTTCCCTATAAATATTCAAACCCTATATCAAAAGGATCCTGAATGTGTTATTGCCGCACAACACATGGCTAATGCCAATCGTTACGGAACGCTTGTAACAGCGTCAAATCAGGTGATAGGGTTTAATGAAAAATCGGCTACAAATTCAGGATTGATTAACGGAGGAATTTACCTTTTAAAAAGAAAAATAGCCCGCTTAATTCCTGATGGTAACGTAAGCTTTGAGAAAGAAGTATTGCCTCAACTTTGTGCAGATCGAAGGGTAAACTATAAGGTATTTGAACAGTATTTTATGGACATCGGAATTCCTGCTGACTACCTGACCTTTCAAATGGACAGGAGCAGTATAGCATTGAATCATTTATCAATTGATAAATCGTGGACTTTATTTTTAGATAGAGACGGTGTCATTAATGAAAGGCTAATTGGCGACTATGT
>JAURQI010000092.1 GCA_030836155.1 Crocinitomix sp. | reverse complement strand
TAATAGTAAATCCAATGGCGTTTATAACACCATTCAAAATTGTATGTTGAGTACCAACGGAGGATCTGGGCCGCGTTATGCGATCATCGATCAACAGAGTTCCTCAAACTTTCGCAATACACCAACACATAACTCATTTATCAAAAATGAAATTCAAAATTTCTATTCTACCGCTTTTTTGTTACGATACGTAAATAGCGAAGTCATCATTGGAAATAAGATCAGCAGAATAAATGCAGGATCGAATGATTACATAGATTCGAACGCCGTTGTTTTTCATGTACAAGACAGTAGGAATAATGTTACATCAACCCAAATTTCACAAAACACCATTCAGGATATTCCTTATGCGGGTTCGAGCTTAACAGCAAGCACCTCACCTGCATTCAACTTCAAAATATTGGAATTGAATAATACCAGTGGGAACGACTCGGTTTATTTCGAGTTTTTATCTAATGAAATAAAAGACATTAAACTGTCTGGAGCGTTTGTGGGTTGCAATAGCGAAAAGAATTCATTTCTGAACCTATCAAAAAATAAATTCCACGATATCGAATCATACACCGGAACTTCCTATGGGTATAACCTGCAGTCTAATCAAGGCTTATTGATAAATGAAAATATTTTCAAGACATCTAAGTTCTCAATGAACAGCACAAATTATGCTTGGATCATTTACCTAAGAAACAATACCCAAGCGAAAGGTAAAGTAATAGAAATTAATCGCAACCAAATTGATTCCAACAAAGCCACTTACTTGGGATCTATTTCCATATTTGGACAAAGCGATTATGACATCATAGGAAATAAAATCACCCATAATCGGATTACCTCCGCCGATTGGAACAGTTTTACAGGTATTTACACCATTCGTTGTGGTAACCTCAACGTTATTTCCAACTTAATTGCAAATAACATCAGCAATGGTATGATGCTCACCTGGTACTCTGAAAATACTTCGGGTAGTTTGTATACCTACAATGCGTATTACAACACCATCGTATTTAACGATTCCGGCCTTAGTACATTTGATCAATACGTTTCCTTTTTCTATGATCAATCCGAACTAAATTTTGTTGGAAATGTGATTCAAGCCAAAGGAACTGCAAGTGCTTACATGAATTACATTCTGAATCCAGGAACTGTAAAAGACAATAACATTTGGTCAGAGGGTAAATTCTCAAATGAGTACTGGCAATTAGGTAATAACTCCTACAATAAATTTTCAGATTGGTATGCTGACTCAAAGTCAGATAAATCAAATCATAATCAATCCCCACGTTTTCGTAATGAGAAAGCTGGTGACTACAGAAGCGGTCAGGTATTGAATCAAAACAATACAAAAGCTACTACATTCAGCACCACGGATGTACTCGGAACAAAAAGATCTCAAATCATGCATGACAGAGGCGCGATAGAGTCCTATTTTGATTTGGGATTCAGAACAGATTATACCGCGTCAATTGATACCGTTTGTTCCGGTTATATATTTGATCCTACGGTTTGGGTTGTAAATAACTTTAGTGACACTGTTTCAACCTTGAAAATTGGGTATTTCGTTAATGGAAAACACTACAGCGAATCGTTTAGCCAATCGGTTCCAGCAGGTGATTCCGTAAAACTAAATTTTTCAAAACCCATTCAAATAAACACCCCAGGAACACAAACAATTGCTGTATATCAGGCAATAAATGATGATAATTCCCAGCTCGACACCCACAAGATAACAGTATTTGTTAAACCTGCTCCTGGAGGTTCCCAACTCACAGCCGTAGGTAGCAGCGGACTAAATAGACCCCGATACAGTCGCTTTACGACAACAGACAAAACAATTCGAGGGTTACAATTAACCTATGAAGTGAGTGCGCCAAGAGGCTTTAATAATGGTGATTACGGGTCAAAATGGACGGCCAGCGCTTCCGCTCATACTGTATCGGGACGCTATGTAAATGGAGCGACCGTTACAGCACCTTCAACTTCAAGTTCCTTGCTATGGGGTTTTAATAGTAGCGATACGCTCATTGATGACAGTACTTTAACATGGAGATTGAAACTAACGGATTTAGTTAACGGTTGTGATACTATCATAAATCGATTGGTTTATATAAGCCCCACACCCAAAGTTGATTTTGAAATTAATCAACCCTTGTGTAGCGATGACAGTCTGAAATTCATCAATACGTCTTTTATAAATTCTACAAACGTTTATCTGGAATACAAATGGGAATTTGGCACCAACAATCCTTTAGATACATCGATACAGAAAGATCCAATATTTAAATATGACACAAGTGGAAACTTTAATAGCACGCTGTATATCACTAGTTTTCCTGACACCTTTGTATTTGTAAAAAATCAAGGCCTTAACATTATAAAAAGCCCAAGCGCTGACTTTAGCAGAGACAACGCATGTGAAGGCAAACCAGTAAAGTTTGATAATAAAACGAGCCCAATTAATGCGAAGATGAGCTGGAATTTTGGCGGAGCAGACACGGTAATAAATGCCACCAATTTCAACCGAGTATTCACTAATTACGGCACCTATTACGTCTCTTTAACAGCCGAAGATAAAGGTTGTAAAAACACCAAAATCACAAAGGTTAGTGTTTACGAACAACCCGTTGCTTCCTTCGATCTTACCTCAGGTAGCTGTCAATTTGAGGAGTTTCGATTCCAAAACAACACAACCATGAAGGCCAGTTTATTTGGTAATGTCTGGGACTTCGATGAAACTAATGGAAAATCCACCTCTCGCTCCCCTGCCTATAAATTTCAAACCTCGGGTGATAAACGTGTAAAACTCATCGTCAATTCCGAGTTTGGTTGCTCAGATACGATAACCAAAAATATCAAGGTAAATCGCAGTCCTGTGGTTGAAATAGCCGCTTTTGATACTTGTTCAAAAAGAGATGGAATTTTAACCGACATTACTGATTACCAAGGGGAATCTTTGGCTAGCCGAACCTGGAAAGTAGACGGTGGCACTATGGGCTCAAGTGACTCATTGTATTACTCATGGAATGGTGAAGGCACTTTCAATATTGAATTATCCATTTCATTCGCGAATGGTTGTACCTCGAGCCAAAAACGAACCGTAACTATCCTGAAAGAAATCATACCTGTTTTTACAACTAAATCAGCCTGTTCTGGCGACACCGTGGTATTTGAAAATAATACATCGTTTAATCCCTCAGACAGCATGAGTTTCTTTTGGGATTATGGCAACGGTGAGACCTTTGACGGCAAAGAGAAAAACATAATATACAACGCATCACAAACAACCGTTTATAAAGTACAATTAAGAGCGAAACCCGCTGGAGGTTGCCTCAGTGAAAGCATCGAAGAGGTAACCGTGTGGGAAAAACCAAAAACCTGCGATTTCGTTTCAACACCTTCCTACGAAACTGCTTATTACGGCATCTCATTCGAACCATCCATAGACGGAACAAATGCAGGTGGTCAATCCAAGGTTTCCTACGATTGGAATTTAGAACAAGTGGGGAATAAATTTAGCAGCGGTGTCAACGCAAAAGTAACCTATGAGCTCCCTTCCGATGGTGAATACACTATGAACATGATTGCTACCACCGATGATAATGCCTGTATTTGCAGGTCTAGCAAAACCGTACGTATGGATCGTGCAAGCCTCATAGGTTTAACCAATAAAGCGGGCGTCAACATTTACCCTAATCCTTTAGGTAATAATCAGAAATTACAGGTAGATGCAGAAAGTCCAATTATCTACTGCGCTTGGTATACCCTAGATGGAAAACTACTTAAGGAGGAATCAAGAAATCGTGAATCTCAATTTACATTACCATGGCCAAATGACCATTCGAAGCATTTAATCTTATTGCTATCCGATGGGAAACAGCAATGGACCAGACCTGTGATAAGAGAAAAGTAATAAAACGAAAAAAGCCACCGAATCGGTGGCTTTTTTGTGATCCCGCTGAGGCTCGAACTCAGGACCCATACATTAAAAGTGTATTGCTCTACCAACTGAGCTACGGAATCATCCCATCGTTCAATGGTGGTGCAAAAATAAGATACGTATCGTATTTATGCAACACTACCTAAGAAAATTTCTTGAAATATGTGTGATGTGTTTTTATCAATTCTGCTCCCAGTGACTTTAACATGCTGAGCATTTTGGGATTGAAGTCACCAATCCAAGATAACTCCATCACCTTGTAATTATTTAGTTTCAATGCCTCACGGTATAATTTCATGATCATACCGGCTTCTACTCCCTTATTGTGATAATCAGGAATCACACCAAATACCACTCCTTTAAGGCGATCTATTTGACCTCTTCGGAATAGATATCGGAGCTTATTCCAAAGAGTTAACTCACCATTAAAATCCTTAAAGACTTGGTTAATCTCCAACATATTCACAAAGAAACCAATCGGTCTTTCTTGGTGATACGCAAAAATGATGGTTTCAGGAATTACCGCCGCTTTCATCTCCTTAAAACGAGCCAACAACTCCTTTTCCTCCAAGGGCTCAAAATCATCATGAAATGACCAAGCCTGGTTATATATCTCTACAAAGTCTCGAGCAAATTGATTAATCCTTGAATAATCAAGAGAAACAAAACTATAGTCGCTGTTCTTTAATGTGCGTTGTGAAATATTCGAAAACCGCTCAAAATTGAAATCTTGGTGTGAAATCTCATAGGTTGTTTGCTCAATCTCACGTTCATACCCCAAGTCTTCAATCCACTGTTGATAGACCGGTTGATGGTAATTCTCTTGATAACTAGGTGCACTATCTGCTTTTATTCTCAGACCCCAATAGCTATCCCTAGAGCCAAAGTTTACGGGCGCCTGTATCTGCTTACAATCATTTTCTTTTAACCAGCCTTCCGCATGTTTTATGAGCATCTCTGTCGTATCTCGCTCAAAAGCATCAAAGAAACCCCATCCGCCAAAACGTTTACTTCTTTTATCTTGATAAAAGGCCGCAATTCGTCCAATGCACTCTCCGCTCTCATTTAAGGCGATCCACCTAGTTGCTGTTCCGTTATTAAATGTTTTGTTCTGTTTTGGATCAAAAACAGCCTCAATATCTGACCGAATATGCTCGATATAATATGGATCATCGCAGTAAATTCTCGCCGGAAGATCCAAAAATTCCTTGATTTCTGTTTTTAATTTGACTTCTGCTATTCT
>JAURQI010000091.1 GCA_030836155.1 Crocinitomix sp. | reverse complement strand
AGAGAAACGGAGCTCCTAACCTTGGTTTGTACCTTAAGCTCAGTCAGCCAAGAAGTCATTAAAGTATCGCGTTGAAACCCATCTCCAAAATCTATCCATCCAATCTGATCTTTTTCAAAAATTTGGAACCATACCGAATCCCTCAAATAGTCATTTGACTTCCAATAAGGATAAACAGGGAGGTTAAAATAGTCGAAATAATCAATGCAATAAAGTGGCTGGATGATGTTTAAGGTATCCCATCGTTGCTTTAAACGAGATAGATCATCTGCGTCCCAATTAATGAATCGGAGCCCACCAGGTTGTGTGTCTATCAACCAATTGGTGAGACTATCTTTTTGATTTTGGAATTCTTCAGGAATATCAAAGATGAAGTGCTGATAATATTGTTGCTGAGGGGTTAAATCACTTAGCAAGGAGTCTGACCAGTTTTCCAACTGATTATTGACAACCTCATCTGATGGATCATTCGAATCATCACAGGCGTAAATACCTAAAACGAGAAGAAGCGGGAGCAGGATTTGATGTTTGATTTTGCTATCCATACTGGAAACAAATGTAATCAAACTTGCTTTGAATTAACGTAAAAGCGTAATTGTTCCTTCGTATTCATGCACTTCGTATTGACGATCGGTTACAGTCATGCGATAAACCAGCACATTATCCGAAACTAAATGACCGTTATACGTACCATCCCATGAGAAATATTGGTCAGAGGTAGCATAGATCATTTCACCCCAACGATTAAAAATTTGAAATTCAAATTGGATAGCTCCAATTACACTGACACTATACTCATTATTAAAACGACCATCATCAGGCGTAAAAGCATTTGGCGCATAGATATAAAACTCTGGTTTCACATATAATGGTTTCGTTACTGTATCTGAACAGCCAATTTCGTTATAAGCGATTAGCGTGATTTCGTACCAACCCGATGGGTTGTATGTGGATGTCGGTGAATGATCATTTGAAAAATCCCCATTACCCAAATCCCAATCCCAAGTAACACCATCTACAGACGTGTTCTTAAAGCTCACCAATAGATCGACCATTGGATCTTTTGTCAAAATCTCAAAGTTCGCCATTGGACGGATCACCTCTACCCTCGTTTCTCCTTCAATTGAATAAGTTGCACAAGCATCCTGAACCGAGACGGTGTAAGTTGTAGTATTGTTCGGACTCACCATTATCTCTGGCGTTGTTTCTCCTGAATGTTCCCAGATATAGGTATAATCACCAAGGCCTTCTGTGGCAATTACCCAAAGATCTGCTTCATCACCAGGACAAATCTTTTGATCTGGACTCATTTCTAATTCTAATACAGAGGCTATAACTGTTACTGTCACTATTTGTTCTATAACATTTCCACAACCATCCTGCACTCTTATGGTATAAGACGTAGTTACCATAGGTGAGACATTCGCATATGGTGCTGAAGATATGAGCACTCCGTCATCATACCAAGCATAAGTATACGTTCCGTTTCCTCCAAAACCTTCTGAAGCCAGAACTAAAGGTGTATTTGGGCATAGCACAGAAGTATCTGGTGTTGTATTCACCCCAAGCGGTGGAAAAACAGGAACAATTATGTCCCCTTCGGCAAAAGCCGGTATACCTGTACAAATATCCTCTACAGTGACAGAATAAGTTGTTGTTGTGACTGGTGCAACTGAAATCGTGGGTGTTGTAGCACCTGTATTCCATAGATAAGAATACGCAGGAAGCCCACCTGTTACATTAACCGTCAGTTCAGCCTCTTCACCAGGGCAACTCACTTCTACATCGTTGATGGTTGCATCTACGGGAACAATATCCTCAATGGTTAATTCAACGGTTATGAAATTATCCTCTCCACATGGATCAGGATGATTTAATTCGATGATCAATTCTTCACTACCCTCAATAATGGCATCACTGTAGATTTCGATCGTAAACGAAACTTCTGCCACTCCTGGGGCAAATGTTACTTCGTTCGGTACGTCTTCATAATCAACTCCTTCAGTCGCGTCTCCCAAAGTTGTAATCGGCAAAGTTAAAGGCCCTTCTGTGTTTGTTCGAGAAATTGTAATCGTCGCCGTTTCACAACCTTCAGCCATGCTCGATCCATCCCCGAAGCCATCTAAATCAAGTGACGCTTCTATTTCGACAGCGGCAAAACTTGAAAGACTATTTGCTTCTAAGAAAATACCTGAATCGTAAGCTTGATCACCAGCATCAGCAATAGCGATAATCAAGTGATAAGTTTCTCCACATTGTACTTCAGCGACAGCCTCAATGACATCCGTAAAACCATCATATTGAATATAAAAAGGACTATCGGCATAGGGTGACTCTGACCCTGTCCCATTTTCGTTGTAATACGAGCAGTTTTGACAAGGACCTGAATTTGTTGGCCCGTTATTGATATTGTCGATAGATACAGGTCCACCTCCACCTGGAATTTGAGCCATATTATATGTTCCTCCAAAACCAGGACCTGAAATGAAGAAGGCAAAGGCGTCATTAAAACCTTCGTCCACAAACTCAGGGTATTCATCAGAACCAAATACATATCGGAAACGAACTGTATCACTTTGAGGAACAAAATCAAATTCAAGAATTGCTGCGTTTTCCGTATCAACACCGGCAATTGCAGTTAATGGGCCATATCCTGGCTCTCCATTGGCTTTACCCGAAGAACCCGTGTCATTCGGACCAAAGGGGCCGCGTTGTTCTCCACTAATACCCCCAACTTCGTCATTTACCGTTCCTGTCGTCAGGATAATTCCGCTATTCAAACCAACGTTTGTCGAAGAACCGTTAAAAGAACCTATCGCTTCCAGTGTCCCAGTGTATGAAACATCCGACACAATGACACCGTCACCCACCAAAACATCTTCTACCAAAGCAGCTGGACTTATACCAGTGTTGGTTATCAACTGTGCATTTAGACCAACACTAAAAAAGAAAGTGATGACTAAACTAGCTGCTATTTTGATATTAATTTTCAATGTAAATAAGTCATTTTATGTGTAGTCGATTTCAACTTTGAAATCCCCTAATCAAATATAATAAATTCCCGTCTATGTTAAAACGTTTTTAAGGCCTAAAAGGTTGTGTTAGAACCATCAAAAAATGAGCCAAACATGTCTATCATTGATTTAAATGTAAAAATACGCCATAAATTCATGTAAATATTATAGTTCAGGTTAAATTTGTATGAAGTAAATGAGCAGAAAGGAACGCATAAAAGCATTTTTGTCACAGATCCGTGAAAAGCATAAGTTAACTTTTATGGATGATAGTTCTTACCATGAAAAGTGGAGCTTTCGTGTCTCTACACTTAATCTTTTGTCGTTGCTGGCATTGTATTCGATTTTTCTTTTGATCGTTGTTGTCCTGCTTTTTCGTTTTACAGGGCTCCAGCGCTTGGTTAGCTCTGGCGACAGTTACGCAAATGAAGTTTTGATAGAATCCAATAATAAACGTCTCGATTCATTAAGTCAACAGTTGATTGCCAACGAATTATACATGAACGAAATCCAGCTCATAATAAATGGGGGGCCATTTGAAGATAGCTTACTTAACAACTCTTCTGCTGTACTGGCTGATTATCAGCCAGACTTCAGTAAATCTGAGGCGGATTCTTTGCTTCGCGCAAAACATGAAGGTGAAATGCGTCAAATAACAGGAGGCAGCAGCGCAGAGTCATTTACTTTTTTCTTTCCACCCGTGAAAGGGATTGTTTCGCAATCATTTAAAAAAAATACGCATTATGCTGTTGACGTGGTGACCGCAGAAGAAGATCCAATTAAAGCATGTCTTGAGGGCACTATAATCTTCACGGGGTGGGTTCAAAATGAAGGTCATTTAGTGGTCATTCAGCATCAAGAGAATATGATCTCGGTTTACAAACATTGCTCAGCCATACTCAAACCTACAGGCACGAAGGTGCAGGCGGGGGATCCAATTGCTATAGTCGGCAATTCAGGAGAAAACACGAGTGGTCCTCATCTTCATTTCGAGCTTTGGAAAAGCGGTATCGCTTTGGATCCAGAAAGCTATATCTTATTCGATTAAGGCTTTACAGCGCAACACGAATAGACGCATTCAGCATTTTTCACTTTACGCATCTTGTTTATCATCTCGAGAATTTTGGGAAATTCTCTTCGAAAGCCCGCTATTTAAAAATAGGAATACTTACCTTTGTGCGTAATTTTTTGGGTTGATGTGGTTTAAACTTTCGCAATTTATCTTACGGAATCGACTTTTGATTCTTTCTGTGATTATCTCGATCACAATAGTTTTGGGGTATTTTGCTATCACCAATATCAAGATCGATAACACTTACGGCACAATGTTGCCTAAGGACTCTAAACCCAAACAAGATTACGAATTGCTTAAAGCATCATTCGGCGGCAGCGAATCATTGCTTATTTTCGCTATTCAAAACGATCACCTTTACAATAAATCCACTTTTCAAGCTTGGTATGATTTCGGAGAACGCGTTGCTGCGTTTGATGCTGTAGACTCTGTCTTATCGGAAGCACATCTTTATCAGCTCGCAAAGGATACGGAGAATAAAACATTTTTCTTTGAGCAAGTTGTTAACCAACGGCCTGAAACACAATCCGAGGTTGACAGTTTAAAAGCAATTATTAGGTCGAATCCTATCTATAAAGGCATTCTTTATTCCGAAGAGAATAATTCTTCTTTAATGATGGTCTTTGTGAATGAGTCTATTATGGTCGATATGAAAAAGGCTAATGTTCTT